>NZ_JACJSP010000002.1:300000-416772 GCF_014698235.1 Limnothrix sp. FACHB-406
GCGCTGGGTCGCAAAATCTGCAAAAAGGTCTCAACGGCAATCCCTTCCCGCTGCACCAGAGCCAAACTGGCCGCAAAAGCCGTGGTGAGCGACCCAATCAACTGATTCATGGCCAGTTTCAGGGCCGCCGCTGACCCCACGGGCCCCACCAACAGCGGCTCAGGGCCAAAGGTTTGCAACCAAGCCCGATCGCGCTCAAACTGCTGCGGCGTGGCCCCCACCATCAACAGCAACTTACCCGCGCTCAGTTCGGGGATGCTGCCCAGAACGGGCGCTTCGTAATAGTCACAGCCCAAAGCGGTCAACTCCGCGCCGATCGCCCGGCTTTCCTCCGGGGCGATCGTCCCCATTTGCACCACGGTTTTGTCCGCCAACAGCGCCCCGATCGCCCTATCCAGCAGCACCGATCGAATCGCGGCCCCATCCGCCAGCCACAACACCACCCGATCGGCCGGGGCGATCGCCGCTGCCAAGTCCGTCGTGGTGTTCAGGCGATCGATCCCTTGCAACGATTCCAGAGCCTCGGGCGATCGGTTCCAAGCCAGCACCTCCTGCCCCGTTGCTGCCAGCCGCCCGGCCGCGGCCCGACCCATTAACCCCATGCCCAACACGGCTACTACAGTCATTGCGCTTACTTTTGTTCTGAGTGATTAGTTTGCGTGATCCTTAAGATCGCATCAAACTGCTGAGAAAATATGAATCCTTAAATGTCAATGATCAACTGAATCGATCATCCCGTCGGTTGGATGGAAGTAAGGCTAAATTGTGATGAAATGGTTGATTTTTCTCCCATATACCGAAAATTCTGACCACTCAACCGATCGACCCGGTTGGAGGGCGTACCGCTGTACGCCCCTACCCGATCGGGCCTTGTTGAATGGAGCGATCGATGCGGAAAAAATCGATCAATTCCCGTAGGGGCGCATCGCCATGCGCCCTCCGATACGCGAAATCTCGAATTGTCAATTCATGGCAACCGATCGACCCGGTTGGAGGGCGTACAGCGGTACGCCCCTACCCGATCGGGCCTCGTTAAATGGAGCGATCGATGCGGAAAAATCCGATCCGCAAAATCTCTACGGCTTCCTGAAATGTGATACAAAAAAATAGGATCTTTGCGGGTGGGATGTCCGCATTTTGGCTGGGAGATTGGGATATGTCGCGCCTGCTAATCAATGAGTACTACAAGCGGTTAGAGCGTTTGCGCGGGGCCAGTACTAATGAAGGTGTAACCAGCGGTGCATTTTTATTGCTTTTGTCGTCCTATTGTGATCGACGAAGCTATCAACTAGTTACTCAGCTCAGTCGCCATACTTCTAGAGGCAATCTGATCAGATTTGATGGTGTAGTACAGAACTACCTGCACTTTGATTTGGGCTATTGGGAAGCAAAAGATGAAAAGGATGATCTAGATCAGGAAATCGAAGCAAAATTCGACAAGGGTTATCCAAACGATAACATCCTGTTTGAAAATACAAGAGAAGCAATCTTATATCAAAATGGCTCTGAAGTTTCTAGGATTGACCTAGCCAAACCTGACGAACTCGATAATTGTCTCAATCAGTTTTTAGATTATGAGCGGCCGGAGGTGAAGGGATTCCGGCAGGCGATCGAGAAGTTTCGGGAGGATTTGCCGCAAATTGTGGAGGTCTTGCGGGAAACGATTGCCCAGGAAGAAACCAGCAACCAGCGTTTTTTGGAGTTGCGCGATCGGTTTTGGGAAACTTGCAAAACGTCGATCAATCCGCAAATTACGCTGTTTGATGTGCAGGAAATTTTGATTCAGCATATTTTGTCTGAGGATATTTTCCTGAATGTGTTTAATGACGCGCAATTTCACCGGGACAACAACATTGCGCGGCAAGTGCAATCGGTGGTGGATACGTTTTTTACGGGTGGGTTGCGGCGAAATGTGCTGAAGTCGATCGACCACTATTACGGGGTGATTCGGCAGCAGTCGGCGGCGATCGCGGATCATCGCGAGAAGCAAGAGTTTCTGAAGTCGGTTTACGAAAATTTCTACAAGGCTTATAACCCGAAGGCGGCCGATCGGCTGGGGATTGTCTACACGCCGTCGGAAATTGTCAAGTTCATGATCCAGGGGACAAATTACCTGCTGGAGAAACATTTCGATCGGCTGTTGTCTGATGCAGGGGTGAAGATTCTTGATCCGGCGACGGGCACGGGGACGTTTATCACGGAGTTGATTGAATATTTGCCGGTGCGATCGCTGGAGCAAAAATATCGGGAGGATTTGTTTTGCAATGAGGTGGCGATTTTGCCGTACTACATTGCGAATTTGAATATTGAATATTGCTATCAGCAGAAAACTGGAACGTATGAGGAGTTCAACAATATTTGCTTTTTGGATACGTTGGATCATGCGGGGTTGAAGGAGGAGCAAAAGGATCTGTTTTCGATTTCGGTGGAAAATACGGAACGGATTCGGCGGCAAAATGCGGAAGATTTGACGGTGATTATTGGCAATCCGCCCTATAACGCTTGGCAGGAAAATTTTAATCTCCGCAATCCAAATCGTCCTTACAAGGAAATTGATCAACGGGTTAAAGAAACCTATATCAAAAAAGGAACAGCCCAGAATCAGATCGCTGTTTACGATATGTATGTGCGGTTTTATCGTTGGGCAGCCGATCGGTTGCGTGGTCAGGGAATCATTTCGTTTATTACGAATCGATCATTCATTAACTCTCGGGCTTTTGATGGCGTTCGGAAGTGCTTTTTTGAGGAATTTGACTATATTTACTTGCTGGATTTAGGGGGTGATGTGCGCGAAAATCCGAAGCTTTCGGGTACAACGCACAATGTGTTTGGAATTCAAGCGGGCGTGGCGATCGCCTTTTGTGTGAAGTTGCCAGTTGAACCGGGCGAAAAGCGCAATTGCCGAATTTTCTACATCGATCAGCCAGAAATGGCGACGGCGAAGGAAAAGCTGCGATTTTTGGCTGAAAGCTCACTGGAATTGTTGGCAAAGTCCGAGATGGTGCGGATTAGACCCGATGCGAAACAAAACTGGATTAATCAGACGGACAACGATTTTGATCAGTTGTTGCCGCTGGTTGATAAGGAAGTGAAGGCAGGCCGGGGCGATCGATGTGTCTTTCGTCTATTTTCACGCGGCGTTGCAACAGGACGTGATGAGTGGGTTTATGATTTCTCTCTCGATTCATTGAACGAAAAAATTGAATACATTATCGACGACTATAAAAATTGCCTGCAAAGCTCTCGTCAAGAAATTTCAAGAATCAAATGGGATGAGAAGCTATCCAGAACATTCCAAAACATGATTCCTGTTCTTTTAGATAGGAAAAATTTCAAAAGAGCTTGGTATCGACCTTTTCAGACAATAAATCTCTATTTCGATGAAGTTTTAAATTCTAGAACTGGCGAATTTTCAAAGATTTTTGTTTCTGAGTCTAGCAATCTTGCAATTTCTCTGACTGCTCCTGGATCGCAAAAGTCTTTTGTGAGCCTGATAGTTGATTCGATTGCAGATTGGCATTTTGTTGGAGCAGCAGCAGGCACTCAATGCTTGCCAGTTTATACCTACGATCGCGATGGCAATCGCAGCGAAAACATCACCGACTGGGCGCTGCAACAATTCCGCGACAACTATCAGGATTCACAGATTCAACGGCTCGATATTTTTCATTACACCTACGCCGTTTTGCACCATCCCGCCTATCGGCAAAAATACGAAATCAACCTCAAACGCGACTTTCCCCGACTGCCCCTCTATGCAGACTTTTGGCAATGGGCAAATTGGGGCCGCGACCTGATGGATTGGCATATCAATTACGAAGTGATCGAACCCTATCCCCTCGATCGCACCGACCTGCCCCCCGACGAAAAAGCCAACCCACCCAAACTGAAAGCCGACAAAACCAAAGGAACCATTCAAATCGATCGGCTCACCACCCTCAGCGGCATTCCCCCGATCGCTTGGAACTACAAACTTGGCAACCGCAGCGCGATCGAATGGGTCTTAGATCAACACAAAGAAAAGACCCCCAAAGACCCAACGATTCGCGAACTGTTTAATACTTATCGCTTTGCCGACTACAAAGAACGGGCGATCGATTTGATTCAGCGCGTCTGTACCGTTAGCATCAAAACTATGGAAATCGTGCAACAAATGCCCGCTGAATCGGTGCATCAGCCGCGAGTTTTCTGAGGCTCCAGCCAAACCGCATGGGCATAATGGGAGCCATGGCCCAAACCGCAACCGCAACACCCGCGAGGCCCACCCCATGATTGCTCAACTCGATCCGCAAACTCCTCCAGCGGTGATTTATCCCGACAGCGACGGCCAACCGATGGCAGACAACACCCAACAATTCCGCTGGATTACAGTCATTCAAGGCAATCTGGATTGGATTTTTGCCCAGAATGATCAAGTGTTTGTGGCCGGCGACCTGCTTTGGTATCCCGTGGAAGGCGACAACAAAACCCGCCAAGCGCCCGATGTGATGGTGGTGTTTGGGGTGGCTAAGGGCGATCGGGGTTCCTATATGCAATGGCGCGAAGGAAACATCGCCCCCCAGGTGGTTTTTGAGATTTTGTCGCCCGGCAATCGATTAGCAGAAATGCTGAAAAAACAGACGTTTTACGATCGCCACGGAGTCGAGGAATATTACATCTATGACCCCGATCGCCATGAACTCAGCGGATTTTTGCGCGGGGCAGCACCGACACCCTGGCTGACCCCGATCGAGTCCATGGAAAATTGGGTGAGTCCGCGCTTGGGCATCCGCTTTGAATTCACCGAAACTGGCCTGAATCTGTTTCAGCCGAACGGTCAGCCCTTTTTGACCTACGCGGAATTGGGCGAGCAACTGGTGAACGAGCGATCGCGCGCCGAAGCCGCCACCCAACGGGCCGAGGAGGAGCGCCAACGGGCAGAACAGGAGCGCCAACGGGCCGATCGCCTGGCGGAACAGTTACGCGCCCTGGGCATCGATCCCGATTGGCCAGCGGACGGGTAAGGCACTTCAGAACAGAATCGGGCCATTTTGGGGGGTGAATGGGCCTCTGCCTATACCATTTGGTTGAAAGAATCGCGGATTCGATCGCGATCGCCCTTGCTCCTGTCTCGTCCTATGTCTGAGTTTGTTGCCGTCGATGCCCCCGCTGCCACCGAGTTCGATCGGGCAATGATGCGCCGTTGTCTAGCGTTGGCGCGTCAGGCCCTGGGGCGCACGGCCCCAAACCCAATGGTGGGTAGCGTGATTGTGCAGGGTACGGAAGTGGTGGGAGAAGGGTTCCATCCCGGCGCGGGCCAGCCCCATGCGGAGGTGTTTGCCTTGCGGGCCGCGGGCGATCGGGCGCGGGGAGCCACCGTGTATGTCAGCCTTGAACCCTGCAATCACTACGGCCGCACGCCGCCCTGTTCCAAGGCGCTGGTGGCAGCGGGCGTGGCCAAGGTGGTGATTGGGACGGTGGATCCGAACCCACAGGTGGCGGGCCAAGGGATTGCCACCTTGAATGCGGCGGGCATTGAAACCTTGGTGGGGGTGGAACGGGCCGCGTGCGATCGGCTGAATGAGCCGTTTTTTTATCGAATTCAGCAGGGTCGGCCCCTGGGCATTTTGAAATATGCCATGACCCTGGATGGCAAAATTGCCACCACCCACGGCCACAGCGCTTGGGTGACCGATGAGCGGGCCCGGGCGGAGGTGCATCACCTGCGGGCCGGTTGCGATGCGGTAATTGTGGGGGGGAACACGGTGCGGCGCGATAACCCCAAGCTCACCAGCCACGGCCTGGAAAGTCACGATCCGCTGCGGGTGGTGATGACCCGGCGACTGGAGTTGCCCCAAACCACGGCGGATGGTCGAATTTTGCACCTGTGGGAGCCGTCGGAAGCGCCAACTTTGGTGTTGACTTTGCCGGGGGCAAATCCGGAAATGCAAGCTTGGCTGCGCGATCGGGGTGTTGAGGTGCAGGAAGTGCCCGACCTGTCGCCGGCCCGGGCGATCAAGGTGTTGAATCAGCGGCAATTTCTATCGGTGTTGTGGGAATGTGGCGGGGCCCTGTCGGCCCAGGCGATCGCCGATGGATCGGTGCAAAAAATCCTGGCGTTTATTGCGCCCAAAATTGTCGGCGGCGTGGCAGCTCCGTCCCCGGTGGGCGATTTGGGGCTGACGCAAATGGGCGACGCGATTGCCCTGGAGCGGGTCACCTGGCGATCGGTGGGCCAAGACTTCGCGATCGAGGGCTACTTGCGTCCCCTCAAAAAAACCGATTAGGGGTGCATCCCTTCCGCCGCCGCCCAACCCAGCAACTCCGCCTCATCCTCGATCGCCACTTCCACGTAGGCCTTGAGTTGCCCCAGGTTGCCACCCGCCAGGGTCAGCGCCGCCATCAACACTTGCTCCGTGTGGGCTGTGGCGGCCGGGTCTTGGGGATAGTTCACCAAAATTCCCAGCACGGTTTCTTGCTGTTCGATCGGGAACTGGGCTTTGACGTAATCTCGAATCGCTTGGGGCAACAACATCGCAATCCTCCCGATCACCGAAAGCGACTGATTAGATGTTACTAACCAGCCGCTCTCAGGGTTTTTGGGATTTTAAAAAGCGGGTGACGCGATTCGAACGCGCGACATTCACCTTGGCAAGGTGACGCTCTACCACTGAGCTACACCCGCTTGCGTTTGACGCTTTAGTAGAATGCCAAGAGTTTTTTGATTTGTCAAGGGTTTCAGAAAAATTTTTCCTACCCAGCAAGGGCCCCAACCAGGGCAGCCAAGGGAACTGGGGCCAAGAGGCCAGGTGATGTTGCCCAAAGCCAACGCTTCCGGCCACGAGGCTGCTAACGATGGTCCATTCCAGCCAAAGGGGCAGAGGGCGAGGCCGGGGGTCAGGGAGTTGCATAGGGAGGTGGAGAGGGGATGAGCCGATCGCGTGGGAGCACCACCTCAAAGCAGGCCCATGGCCCGTTGGGTGGTTAGGTCAGCAATGCCGGTGGGGCTGAGTCGTCGCGATCGCTGGAAGTTGATGACGGCCTGGGCGGTGAGGTTGTCATAGACTCCGTTTACCCGATCGAACCCCAGGAGACCAAGGGCAGCCAGGCGCTGTTGCAGGGCCGTGACGCGCACCCCTCGATCGCCCGGCATTAGCCACCGATCATCGCTGCGGGCACTGGGCGATCTCTGGGCCAGGGGGCTGGTGTTGGGAATGGCTCGCGGGGCGGCGGCGGGCCGAGGCGATTGGAAGGCAGGGACGGCGCGGGCTGGTGTTGCCGAGTTGGGGGCAGGGCTGGCTTGGCTACCGCTGGAGACCCCAAACAGGGCCCGGAGGGTGGCGGGGCTGGCTTGGCCCGTGGCGGGGAGTTGGCGCGATCGCTGGAAGGCGGTGACGGCTGCTTGGGTGATGTCGCCATAGAATCCGGTGCTGCGGGCTTTGAGGAATCCCAAGGCTCGCAACTGATCTTGCAGGGCCTTGACCCGATCGCCGCTGTCTCCGGGTTTCAAGGCCTGGTAATCGGGATTGAGGGGCCGCATGGACGGGTGATCGGGTGGGTTGACCGGGGTGGCCGGTTGGGCTGGTGTTGGCTGGGTCGATCGCTGGCTGACTGCTTGGCGATCGGCGGGTTGCCCATTGGTCGATCGGGCATTGGTCGATCGGGGATTCGCCGGTTGGGCCGCCAGACGGGTTTCGATCGCCCGCAGGGTTTCCGGTGTGGCCCGGCCCGTGGCGGTCAACCCCGCCGCCTGTTGGAAAGCTCGCACCGCCCGGCTGGTGATTGGCCCATAGAACCCCGTGGGCGTGGTTGTGAAAAAGCCCAACTGGCGCAAGCGGGTTTGCAGTTGCCGAACGGCGGCGCTCCGTTGGCCGGGCCCCAGTCCATTGCTGGCTGTGGCCGGTTGGCTGGAAATCGGGCGGTTGGGCTGGGTTGGCGTGCCTTGGCCGCTGTCGGTTCCGGCTCGATCGCGCAGGGCCTGCATGGTGGCCAAGTCCACATGACCCGTGGTTGAGAGGTTCAGGGATTGCTGAAACCGTTCCAGGGCTTGGCGAGTGGGGCTGTCGAAATTGCCAGTGGGTTCGGCGGCCAAAAAGCCCAACCGATTCAGGAGCCGTTGCAATTCCCTGGTGCTGGGGCCCCGATCGCCCGGTTGCAAATTCGCCACCAAGGTTAAATCAGCCCCCGTGGCTTCCAGGAGCGATCGCTTCGTCACAATATCCACCGCCCCCTTGGTATAGAGACCCCGCGATCGCTGAAAGGCTTCTAGGGCAGCGGCCGTGGCGTTATCAAACTGGCCATTAAGGGGGCCGCCGTAATTACCCAGGGTTTTCAGTTGTCGTTGCAAGCGCACCACGCTGGGGCCCGCATCACCCGATCGCTGGCTGGCCGACAGGGCCCAAGCGGGCGCACCGCCCAAGACCACAACCCCGATCGCTGTTGCCACACAACTTCGCTCGATCGCCCGGCCCATGGTGGTGTCCTCCTGCTTGCTGATGCTGATGGTTAGGGGCTGGCTGTTGTTTGAACCGTGACTTGGAGCCGTTCCTGTGCATGGCTGCTTTTGAAGGCTACTTTGGATCGTTGCCTCATCCCGAAGGCTGAGTCCAAGGACTGGTTCAACGGAGCCAAGCTTGTCCTGGCCATGCTAGCTCAGGCGATCGACCGGTTTGCAGGGTCGGTTGCAACGGTTGCGCTGGGCGGGCGGAAGCCCCCACGACCAACCGTTGCCCGATACTATGAAAGACTCCGAAAGACTCCTTTGGCCATATGAGTGCCTCTGCCACGCCGCGTGAGATTCCTAACGCTGACTATCGGCTGCTGAACCGCGATCAGCTCACGCCGATGATGCAGCACTATGTCTCGGTCAAAGAACAACATCCCCAAGCCCTGTTGCTCTATCGAGTGGGTGACTTTTTCGAGACTTTTTTCCAGGATGCTTGCACGATCGCGGAAGTGCTGGAGTTGGTGCTGACTTCCAAGGAGGGCGGCAAAGATATTGGGCGCGTACCCATGGCCGGTGTGCCGCACCACGCGATCGAGCGCTATGCGGCGCAACTGGTGGAAAAGGGCTATGCGGTGGCCCTCTGTGACCAAACCCAGGATGCCGCCGAAGCTCAGGGGTTGGTGCGGCGGGAGGTGACCCGAATTCTCACGCCGGGGACGGTGCTCGAAGAGGGCATGTTGGCGGCCCGCAAAAATAACTTTTTGGCGGCGATCGTGCTGGAGCGTCGCCATTGGGGCTTGGCCTATGCGGACATTTCCACCGGGGAGTTTTGGGCCACCCAAGGGGAAGAGCCAGAACCCTTGGTGCAAGAGCTGTTGCGCCTGAGTCCGTCGGAAGTGTTAGTGCCGGTGAATGCACTGGATTTGGTGGGACTGTTGCGGCCGGGCGAGAGTCGATCGCACCTGAAGGGGCGGGACTTTCCCGATTGGTTACCCGGCCAGTTTTGCTATGCCCTGCGGCCCCAATCGCGGTTTGGGCTGGCGGAAGCAAGGCAACGATTGCTCGATCGCTTCCGGCTGCGATCGCTCGAAGGGGTGGGCTGCGATCGCCGGCCCTTGGCGGCCCGGGCGGCGGGCGGGCTGTTGACCTATCTCACGGAAACCCATCCCAGCTCCGAAGACCAAACCCGCGAAATTCCGCTGCAACTGCTCAAAACCTACGAAATTACAGACTATTTAATTCTGGATTACCAAACCCGCCGGAATTTGGAAATTGTCCAAACCGTGCGCGATGGAACCCTGACCGGATCGCTACTGTGGGCGCTCGATCGCACCGTAACGGCCATGGGCGGTCGGGCCCTGCGTCGTTGGTTGCTGCAACCCCTGCTGGATTTGGATGGAATTCGGGCCCGCCAAGGGGCGATCGGGGAACTGATTGACCAGCCCGACTTGCGCCAGGATCTGCAGCGGCTGTTGCGGGAAATGTATGACCTGGAGCGGTTGGCGGGGCGGGCCGGGGCGGGCACGGCCAACGCCCGGGATTTGGTGGCTTTGGCGGATTCCTTGGGTCGGTTGCCGGAGCTGGCCCAAGTGGTGGGCGGAGGCCGATCGCCCTATTTCCGCGTGTTGCAACAAGTGCCGCCGGCCCTGGAGCAATTGGGCGATCGCCTACGCAGCCACCTGGTTGATGAGCCGCCCCTGTCGGTCACCGAAGGCGGCCTGGTTCGGGATGGTGTGAACCATGCCTTGGACACCATGCGCCAGCAATCGGCGGGCGATCGGGACTGGCTGGCCAACTTGGAGGCGATCGAGCGGCAACGCACCGGCATCAACACCCTAAAAGTGGGCTACAACAAAACCTTTGGCTACTTCATTGGCGTGTCCCGGGCCAAGGCGGATCTCGTGCCCGAGGACTATATCCGCAAGCAAACCCTCGTGAACGAAGAGCGCTACATCACCCCGGAGCTGAAGGAGCGGGAAGCGCGAATTTTGTCGGCCCGCGAAGACCTGAACCGGTTGGAATACGAGATTTTCTGTGAGTTGCGATCAGCTACGGGGGAGCTGGCGAATCAAATTCGCAAGGTGGCCCTGGCGGTAGCGGCGATCGATGTGTTGACCAACTTTGCCGAACTGGCGATCGCCCGGGGCTATTGCCGACCCGTGATTGATCGAGGCCGCACGATCGAGATTCGGCAGGGTCGCCACCCGGTGGTTGAACAATCCCTACCGGAAGGGTTCTTTGTGCCCAACTCGACCCAGTTGGGGTATGAACGATCGGGCGATCGGGCGGGGAGCCAGTCTGGTGCGCTGGTGGCTGCTTCCTTGGGTGCATCGATTGATTTATCAATCGATGTATCAATTAATACTCGACTTGATTCGGGCGATCGTGACTTTGATCAACACTTTGATCAACTGTCCGATCGCCCAAAAAATCCACCCCTTAGGTCAGACCTTAATCCAGCCCTTGACTCGGCTGGCCATGCCACTTTTGATCCATCCCTTGCGCCCTCGCCTGGGTCATCGACCAATCAGCCTCAGGCCGATTTACCCGACGGGCCCCATTTGCCCGATTTAGTGGTGCTCACGGGGCCCAACGCCAGCGGCAAGAGTTGCTATTTGCGGCAAGTGGGCCTCATTCAGCTCATGGCCCAGGTGGGATCCTACGTGCCAGCCCAGGCGGCCCATTTGGGAATCTGTGATCGAATCTTTACCCGGGTGGGGGCGGTGGATGACTTGGCCACCGGGCAATCGACCTTCATGGTGGAAATGAACGAAACGGCTAATATTCTCAACCACGCCACCGATCGATCCCTGGTCTTGCTCGATGAAATTGGGCGCGGAACGGCCACCTTTGATGGACTGGCGATCGCCTGGTCGGTGGCGGAATATTTGGCCAGTGAACTGCGCGCGCGATCGATCTTTGCCACCCACTACCACGAGCTAAACGAACTGGCCACCCTGTTGGACAACGTGGCTAACTACCAAGTGGCCGTCAAAGAATTGCCCGATCGCATTGTGTTTTTGCATCAGGTGCAACCGGGCGGAGCCGATCGCTCCTACGGCATCGAAGCGGCCCGCCTGGCTGGGTTGCCCCCCAGCACGATCGCCCGGGCCCGCGAAATCATGGCCCAAATTGAAAAACACTCAAAAATCGCCGTAGGCCTGCGCAAAACCGCCCAAACGGGGCCTCGGACTCACTCAAAAACTGCTAATGAGCTAAACAGCGCCTCAGAGCCGCCCATCGCCCAATTAGACATTTTTGGAAATGGGAGTTAGGCGTGAGGTTAGTTGACCAGTGTGATGGCTGGGTTAATCACCAGGTTGATTGCTGAGTTGAATTTGGGGCTTTATTTGGAGATCAATTTGAGATTGAAGATTGGGCTGGGTTTTGAGTTAAACGTTGGGCTTGACTGGCTACTCGCTTTTGGGGGCTAACGGCTGGTGGCTGATTTTCTGGACTGAACCTGGCGCGATCGCGATCCGGTTTCTCCAAGACTTCAGCGTGATCTCAGGATAGTTCCCCTCAATTCAGACGAATTCTGTCACCGCAATCCTGAAAAATTTCGCCAAATCCAGCGCACCCAATCAATACCGAATTAGCATCGATCGGGACTAATGCGGAGATCGATCGCCTTGACCGACCCAGGAGATAGTTTTGGCTTCTGCTCAGGCATTGACCCACCTCAGATCAATCCTTATGCTCAAAAAGATCACAAGAAATTTGGCAGCCGATCACACAGCGACAGCAGCTCCCTTGACAGGATAGAGGGGAACCCCCGTTCATCCTCAAAAGCAATCGACAAATGGCAGATCGATCGGCTAAAGATAAAACAGCAACGCGCCAAGGCTGAAGCCGTTGCCAGCAAAGCGAACCGGTTCTACGGTTGCCCATCTACCCTTGCTGAAAGTGTATCTATTTCCTTGGGATCTCATCGGAATGCCTCGCTCCGTGAAGTTTCGGACGCGCCCTCGCGGTTGATCGCTGTTGATTTCGGCAGTTTTCCCAAGATTTCTTGGGTTATCTCCGTACTTTTCCGTACTTTGTCGAATCGGTTGGCTAGGATTTGGACAGGTCTAAACCCCCTGACCCAAAATTGGCTGTGGAATCTGGATCTGCGGCCCACCCACAAAGGGCGGATAGCCTGCTGTTTGGTGTGGGGATAGGGATTAGACTCAATCGCCCCGCTACCGGTCTTGAAGGTGATCAGGGTCTCTAGGTTGGTCTACGTCTCCTAGCTCACTATCTTTGCGGATCCATGACGGAAGCGTTTAATCCCCTTCGCACTAGTTCAATCTTGACTCCGCCACCCCTGCAACTACTGGATCAACTGACTTCGCCCATTTGGGTGATTGATCTGTTCGCCATGCGGCTCCACTGGGCCAATCGATCGGGGAGCGAACTCTGGAGCCGGTCGAGCCTGCGGGCCTGGGTGAAACATGCCCAGCATGGCCGCCACGAGCAAGTGCGGATGCGCCTAGAGCGAATTCAGCAAGCCCTCAGCAAGCGGCAGACCTGGACAGAACATTGGACGTTTTATCGCCAAGGGGAGCTGGTGTCGCTGCCCTGTCTTTGTTCGCGGTTGACTTTGCCGGATCACGGGGAACCCCTGCTGCTGATTGAGGGGCTAGACGAGCGGTTGGAACCCACCTTAGCCAAGGCCTTGCGCCTGGCGGAACAGGACTTGGAACAGCGGGATGCGACGGCGCTGGCGGTGGGGGAAGCCATGCGCTGTTTGATGCTGTTGCCCGATGGCGATCGCGCCATTACCCAAACCCTACAGATGCTGGGCAGCATGACCCAGGCCGATCGAGCCTATGTGTTTCGGAACCATCCCCACCCGGTCACGGGCGAGCTGCTCACCAGCCAGCGTTGGGAATGGACTCGCGCCGGCCTGACGCTGCAAATGGAGCATTTGGAGCTGCAAAACATTGCCTACAAAGATTTAGACCCCAGTTGGCATGAATACCTCAGCACCGATCGGGTGTTGAATTTCCGGCTGCAAGATTTGCCCGCCAACTATGCCTATCGCAGCTTTTGGCATGGGCAGACGGTTCATGGGGTTTTGATGTTGCCCATGATTTTGCAAGGGGAATTTTGGGGGTTCTTGGGGTTCGATCGCTGCCGAACCGATCGGCTCTGGACGGATGCGGAATGCAACCTGCTGCGGTTGGCGGCCGCGGGCATTGGCTGCACCATCTTGCGCCACCAAAGCGATGTGAAGCTGGCCAGCTTCAACATGCAAATTGAGAGCCTGGTGGAACAGCGCACCCTGAAGCTGCGGGCGGCGGTGCAACAACTGCAACAGGAAATTCAGGAGCGGGAACGGGCCGAATCGCAATTGCGCTACAACGCCCTGCACGATCGGCTCACCGGGTTGCCCAACCGCACCTTTTTGATGGAAGAGTTGGCCAAAACCATCCGCCTGATGCAAGTGACGGAACAGGGGGGTTTTGCGATCCTGTTTGTGGATATCGATCGCTTCAAGGTGATTAACGACAGCCTGGGCCATCAAGCGGGGGATGAACTCTTGGTGGCGATCGCCCACCGATTGCGGCGCTGCTTGCGGCCCACCGACTCGATCGCCCGGTTGGATGGCGATGAATTTGCCATTTTGCTGCAAGACGTGACCACCCGGGCCCAGGCGGAACAGGTGGCCGAATCGATCCATCGCTCCTTGGCGCGGCCGGTGACCTTGGGCAGCCAAGAAATTTTCACCAGTGTCAGCATTGGCATTGCCCTGGGATCTCGGGAATATGACTGTGCGGAGCTGCTGTTGCGGGATGCGGATATTTTCATGCGCCGGGCCAAGGCCATGCGATCGCGCCATGAGGTGTTCGATCGGGCCGTTCACCAACAGGTGCTCACCACCCTGCGCCTAGAACATGACCTGCGCCGGGCGATCGCTCAAATTGAGGACATGGGCATTGATCGAGCCGGTCACCCGGAAGTGCCCATGCCCTTCAGCTTGCGCTATCAACCGATCGCCGAGGCCCGCACGGGCGAAATTCAGTGTTTTGAAGCCCTGTTGCGCTGGCATCACCCGGAATTGGGGCCCATTTCCCCCGATCGGTTCATTGCGATCGCCGAAGAAACGGGCCTGATCATTACCCTCGGCCTGTGGACGCTCTATCGCGCCTGCTATCAGCTTCGGGAGTGGCAACAACTTTTCCCGCAACTGGGCCATTTGCAAATTGCCGTTAATCTTTCCGCCAAGCAATTTTCCCGCCTTGACCTGATGGAGCAAATTGATCAGGTTTTGCATCGCACCGGCATCAATCCCGGAACCCTGAAGCTGGAGCTGACGGAAACCACCATCGCCGACAATTCCGATCTGGCAGCCGCCACCATGTATGAGCTGCGATCGCGCCAGATCGTCCTTTGTCTCGATGACTTTGGCACGGGCTACTCTTCCCTCAGCTATCTGCATCGGTTCCCGTTGGATGTGCTGAAAATCGATCAGTCTTTCATTTCCCAACTGGGCGGGCGCGACAACACCCAAGCGATCGTCCGCGCCATCATCACCCTGGCGGAACAGTTGGGCATGGCCACGATCGCTGAGGGGGTGGAAACCGCTGAGCAATTGGTGTGGCTGGCCAACCTGGGTTGCACCTACATCCAAGGCTATTGGCTGGCCCAGCCGCTCCAGGCCAGCGCCGCTACTCAACTGCTGGAGCAGCACGATCCTCGCCTAATTGCGGATTTGGAATCTAACCTGCAAGAGAGCGATCGCCCGTTGGATCTGTTGGCCCGCTCCTAGCACGGTCGATCGAGCAGCGCGAAGAATTTTGAGCCTGTGGGGTGGGCATTGCCCACCTGTAACCCGTTGCTCAACTGATCCTGATTCTCCCACTGCTAAGTGGATTGCCCTTCTTGCTTCAGGGGCATCACGATCGTAAACGTCGATCCTGCACCCGGCACAGAGCTAAACCGAAGCTGGCCCTGGTGTTGCTCCGTCACAATTTGATAGCTAATCGACATTCCCAGCCCCGTGCCTTTGCCAATCGGCTTCGTCGTGAAAAAGGGATTAAAAATTTGTGATTGGATGCTGTCCGGCATCCCCACCCCATTATCGGTAATTTGAATTTGCACCCGATCGCCCCGCAAAAGGCGTGTTTGAATTTCAATACAGCCCTTAAATTGCCCCCTAGCTGATGAATCAGGGTTCGTAGCCCCCAACGAATCCGTTTGATATTTTTCAGTAATTGCCTCGATCGCATTGGCAATCAAATTCATAAAGACCTGATTTAAATTGCTGGCATAGCATTCCACCGCCGGTAAATCGCCATAGTCACATTTCACCTGAATTTCCGGGTGGTCGGGTGCAGCCTTCATCCGATGTTGCAAAATTGCCAAGGTGCTGTCAATGCCTTCATGGATGTTGACCGGTTTGTAGCAAGCCTCATCCATCCGCGAAAAATTGCGCAAGGACAGAATAATTTGGCGAATTCGCTCGGTTCCTAAATTCATGGAAGATAGGATTTTGGGTAAATCTTCCTGAATAAATTCAAAATCCGATTCTTCATCTAAATCAGCAATCATCCGCACCAATTCAGGATGCTTGGCACAAGAACTGGACTGGGCCCAGTTCCGGAGTTTTTCTGTCCAACCTAACAGCAACTCCACATGACTTTGCACATGTTTGAGGTTGCCATGAATAAAATTCACCGGATTATTAATTTCATGGGCCATGCCGGCCACTAACTGGCCCAAGGAAGACATTTTCTCGCTTTGTACCATCCAGAGCTGGGCTTTTTTCAGCTCATCCAAGGTGGCTTCCAGTTCGATCGTCCGTTGGCGCAATTGATCTTCGGCGCGTTCCCGTTCCTGCATTTCCCGCTGCAAACGGGTCACAACCAATTGCAAATCTTGAGTGCGTTTGGTGACCTGTCGTTCCAAGTCTTCATTTGCCGCTTGCAGGGCCTTTTCGGTTTGGTGTCGTTCGATCACCACACGGGCCAAATAGGTGGCCTTAATCAGCAATTTGCGATCGTGGGGATGGGGGCGATGGGGAAAGGGGTTATACATGGCAAAGGTTCCCAACACCTGACCTTCACAGGACAAAATGGGCGTGGACCAACAAGCCCGCAGGCCAAAGCCGATCGCCAAATCCCGAAATTCAGCCCACAACGGATCGATCGCAATATCTTCAACAATTACGGAAGCTTTGTGATAGGCAGCCGTGCCGCAGGATCCCACCGCAGGCCCGATCGGGATGCCATCAATGCATTGGTTATAGTCGGGTGGCAGGCTGGGTGCTGCCCCATGGCGTAATCGTTGGGTTTCTGCTTCTAGTAATAAGAAAGCGCAAAAAGTTTGACAGGACGTGTGGGCTTCAATGAGTAAAGCTAATTCCGTGAGCACGGTTTCTAAGGGTTGGCCTTGGGCAATTAGCTCCAAAATATGATTTTGACCATCTGCCAGGGCCACCAAATTTTGGTGATAGATCAGGGGAATCGTTTTACCCTGCACCGAGTTGCTGACCGGGTATAAGTCCGCCACTTGAAGAGGAGAAAATTGCATAGTAATCACAATTAATATTGACTAGGTGTTTTAGGTGTTTAGGGTTGGTCATCAAAGCACTTGAAACCCTGATGCTGCTGTTAGCAAATCCTTAGGCAGTCAGGAACTTCAGACCCTTGTTGCAACGATTGGTATCGACGACTGTTACGACGATCACAGAGCAATTCTGGAGGTAAAGAGCTTGCGAATTTTGTCTGCGATGGTTTGAACTAGAAAATTAGCGATTAGTTTGCCCACAAGAGGCAAGGCGCACCCAATGATCGATAGCTCAACAATGGCTCAACAGAGTCGCCAGTGAGAAAACCGACGAGTTTAGATATAGCGGTCAGGGGTGAAAATCTGGTGAAAGCCGATTTTGGTTTGATGGCAAATCCGCCCCGAGTGGGTAGCGCAGGAGTCGCGTTAGAGACCTAGACACGACAAGATGGCGCTGATCCTAAACGCGAGTTTCAGCCACCAACGGTAGATTCTGATTTCTCTCTAGTTTTGACCAAAATTCCGCTGTTTTAGAGAAATTTTGGCTTTTCTGCTGAATCAGCGCACAAAAGTGCCACCTAAGCGGCAGCGGATACCGAAGGGGGCAAGCGATCGGGGCGGAATCCCAGGGCGGCCAATTGCTGTTGGGCCGTGTGGGCGGCTCGTTCCCAAGTCCAGAGGCTGGCGGCTTCGTCTCGGGCGATCGCCCCGCGTTGTTGGGCCGCTTCCCGATCGTGATAAACCTGCCGCATCAAGGCCACCAGAGCATCCAAGTCCGGCTCGGCCCAGTGGCCCCAGTCCAAGGCGGGGTCAAAAAACTGCGGATCATTGACGGGAATTAGGTTTTTGACCGGAATCAGGTAAGCATTGCCCGGGTGAGCATAGGCCCGCAGGCCGCTCCAGTCCGTGACAATGCAGGGCAGTCCACAGGCCATGGCTTCCAAAATGGGCAATCCCCAAGCCTCGCCCCGGGTGGGCAACACAAAGGCATCGGCTTTTTGCAGAACTTGCACTAGGCCTGATCGTCCGGCTGGATGGCTGGGCAAAATGCGATAGGCCTCGGCCCCCAGCAGCCGCGCGGCATAGTCGATCGATTCCTGGAGGTCAAAGTGGGGAATGTAGCCGTTGTGGGCGTGCAACACCAGTTCCACGGGATCTTGGGGTTCAAAGGCTTTGGCAAAGGCTTGGATCAGCAGATCGATCCCCTTGCGTCGTTCCCATTTGCCCACACAAAGGAACCGGAAGGGCCGCTGCCGCAAGTCGCGATTCAGGGCTGAGGGGCGGTGGGGATGGGGCTGAAAGACTTGGGGGTCAACCCCTTCCGGCACAACGGCTAGGCGCTGGGGGTCAAGCCCGGACTCGATCGCCACCTGGCGCTGCCAAAGGGACGGAACCCAAAGGTAATCGAACCGATCGAGCAATTGCTGAAATTTTTGATGAATGTGGGTGGTTTCCCACACAAACAGCCCAATTTGGCAGCAACCGGGAAAGGGCGGCATCGGCAACCCGGACACAATGACCAGGGTGGGGGCATTGGCCGCCGGTTTCAGGCCGGCCGCTAACAGTTCCGGCACGCCCCGTTCCCAGTCGGCCAGGGGCTGGGGAGGCTGCCAATCACAAAGGGCGATCGGCTCGATGGGGTGCAGTGCTCCCGCGAGCGATCGGGCATGGGTTCCCCAGCCACCGGGGGCAAAAAAATAGCTCGCAAAATTCAACACAAGCGATCGCAGCAATGGTTGAGGACAAAAGACGCAGCTTGCTGTCTCGATCGGTTGGAATCAACTGGAATTAACAAACCTCAGAGGATGGCTGAAGCGACTGGGGGCAATGGTCAAGCCCTAACGGTCTTGGGATCAAGGGACTTGATCAGCTTTGCTTTGTCGGTGCATGAGACCCACAAGCAAGGTAGCCATTGCGGCTTTTCAGACATCCTCTCAGGCTATTTCAAGTGCATTCGCACGATCGCCTCAATCCTATGGGGGTTCTCAATTGAAATCCATCAATTCTGTGCCAATCTGTAACTGTCTATGCCAACTTTAATTGACTAGAATTTAATTGACTGAAAGTGGGGCTGACTCTAACAATTGGTCGCAACAAAGTTGTGGACTTAAAAAGAAAACATTTCTAAGCGTGATAGAAGTCAACGGGTTTAAGTAGGGTTAAATTCACCCCTAATTGCATCACTCATTCCCGATCGGCTATTTCGCTTCCATCCAGTTTTGACCCGCATGAACTTCCACCGCCAGGGGCACACTCAAGGTGACCGCTGATTCCATGGTTTCCTGAATGATTGGGCGTACAAAGTCCCACTCTTCCGGAGGCACTTCAAAGATCAATTCATCATGCACTTGCAACAGTAAAGTTGCCTGGGTGGATTGCAACCGTTGATGAAGTTGAATCATGGCAATTTTGATGATGTCGGCGCTGGAACCCTGAATGGGAGCGTTGGCCGCCGCCCGCAGCAATTGGGCATCATTTTGACCATTGACCCGCAACCGATCGAGGTCAATCGCCTGGGGATCGGAGCCGCGCAATTGATTCAACGAAGGACTCATGAATTGAAAATAGCGCCGTCGGCCCAGGAGTGTATGCACATAGCCCAGGGCGATCGCCTCGCGCTGCATTTGTTGCAAATACTCAAACACTTGGGGATAGCGCTGGTTAAAGCGATCGATAAATTCCTTGGCTTCCATGCGCGACACGCCCGCTTCCCGAGCAAACCGTTGCGCCCCCATGCCGTAAATCACCCCAAAATTGATGATTTTTCCCAGTCGTCGTTCTTCGGGGGTAATGTCAGGGCGATCGAGCAATAATTGCGCGGTCAAAGCATGGACATCTCGCCCCGTTTGATAGGCCTCAATTAAGACCGGTTCCTGACTCAAATGGGCCAAGATTCGTAGCTCAATTTGGGAATAGTCTGCTGCGGCCAACAGCCAGCCCGCTTTGGGTAAAAAAGCCCGCCGAATTTGCCGACTAAAGGCCGTCCGAATTGGGATATTTTGCAAGTTGGGATTGGATGAAGAGAGGCGACCCGTGGCCGTCACCGTTTGATTAAAGTCCGTATGGACGCGATCGGTTTGGGGCGAAACCAACTGCGGCAGCGCATCCACATAGGTAGACTTCAGTTTGGCTAAGGTGCGATGCTCCACGATCGCTTCCACAACGGGATGATCATCCTTTAACTTTTCCAAGGTGGCGGCATCCGTGGAATAGCCGGTTTTGGTTTTGCGAGACTTTTTGGGATCAAGACCCAATTTGCCAAACAATAATTCACTGAGTTGCTTGGGCGAACCTAAATTAAAAGTCTCCCCAGCCGCTGCGTAGGCCCGCTGTTCGATCGCCAATAAATCTGTTTCTAATTGCTTAGAAAATTCCGCCAAATAGGCCGTGTCAATCCGAATGCCTCGCCCTTCCATGGCTGACAAAACCGGCTCAAGGGGCAGTTCCACCTGCTCAAACAGTGGCAACAAATCCTGCTCGCTAGACAGTTGCGATCGCAGGATACTGACCAAATGAAATGCACTATAAACATCCGTGCCGCAATAGTTGGCAACGGCAGCAATGCTCACCGCTGCAATGGTTTGTCCCTTCGGCACCAGATCTTGGTAGCTGGTGGCGCTGATTCCTAAATAGCGCAATCCCAAATCTGTTAGGTTATGGCTGGCTTCTGGATTCAGCACATAACTGGCAAGCATTGGGTCAAAAATTACCCCGGCCAGTTGAATTCCTTGGTTGCGCAAAATTGCCCGATCGAACTTGGCATTTTGCAGCACCTTGGGATGGTTTTCACTTTCCAAAATTGGTTTCAGCGCTTGCAACACCAGCGATCGATCGAGCTGTTTTCCCGTACTGTGTCCCACGGGAATATAAGCCACCGTGAATTGTTCCGCATTGCCATAGCAAACCCCAATTCCCACCAAGGCCGCTTTTCGGGGATCTAGGTCAGTGGTTTCTGTGTCCCAAGCGGTGGGATAGTCACGGTTTTGGCAGTGCAACAGTGCGGCAACCAGCGCCTCCAATTGATCGGGTGTAGTAATAATTTCTGGGGTGAATTCGGCCGGTAGTGGCGGATTTTCCTTGAGCAAATCGGTCTCTTCGGCACTGAAAAACCAAGTATCTTCTGCTTCTAAGGTCGAAGCTGGGGAACTGCCCGCTAATTGGGGCGATCGGCCCGCAGAACTCGTTTCATGGCCTGTCCCTTGCTCCGCTCCCAAGGTTAACTGACCATTACCAAATCGAGCCTCCAAACGTTCAATTTGCTTCAGAAACTGATTCAGTTCTAGTTTTTCCAGCAGGGGAGTGAGGGCAGCGCGATCGAATCCGCTTAATTCACAGTCGGCCAAGGCCAAATCTAAGGGCACATCACATTTAATTTGCGCCAAAAACTGAGAATGGTAAGCAGCGTCTCGATCGGCTTCCAATTTGCTCTTGACGGATTTTTTCAGAGAGTCTAGTGCCTGATAAATCCCATCCAAGGACTCATGCTCTTGCAGAAGCTGGGCGGCGGTTTTTTCGCCAATGCCTTTCACCCCCGGAATATTATCGGATTTATCGCCGCAAAGGGCTTTGAAATCCACCACCTGATCCGGACGAACGCCCCATTTTTCCACCACTTGGGCTGCACGATATTCGCTGTAGCGGGAAGACTTCACATCACGCCCACCCAAGTGCAAAACGCTGATGCCTTGTTGGTCATTAATGAGTTGAAATAAGTCCCGATCGCCGCTCAAGATTTTGACCCGATAGCCCGCCGCGATGCCCTGTTGGGTCATTGTCCCGATCGCGTCATCTGCTTCAAAACCTGGCGTTTTAACAATGGTTAAATTCAGCGCCACCAACAGGGTTTCGAGATGCTGAATATCTTCAATAAACTCCACGGGAGTTTCCGGCCGCCCATCCTTGTAGGTCGCATCGGCTTCGTGGCGAAAGGTGGGCTGACGAGTATCAAAAGCCAGGGCGATCGCTTGGGGTTTTTCAAGGGCGATCGTGTCCAATAGGGCCTTAATAAATCCGTAGCAAATGCTGGTGGGAATGCCTGTGGAAGTACGTAGTCCACCATCTCGTCCATTCACGAAGGCATAGAATGCTCGGAAAGCCAAGGAATGGCCATCTACCAAAAGCAAGGTCTTTGCGGAGTCGGTCATGGGGCGATTGCAGAATGCTCGCCCTCAGCATAGCAGCCCCTTTGCGCACCGGGCGATCGGGCAGCTCGCCCACTGCTTGGCCCCATTGGCGATAATAGAACTAATCAACCGTTTCAGGAGTTGTGAGCAATGATTGCGATCGCCCCGCTGGCTCCCACCCAACTCATCGGCGAAAAACGTGTGACGCTGCGTGGCCTAACTTGGCAAACTTACCAACAGGTTCTCCATGCCCTGCCGTTCCGTCGTTCTGCTCGCTTGACCTATGATCATGGAGTTTTAGAAATCACTATGCCCTTGGAAGATCATGAATTTTCGATTCGTCTCATTGAGCGCTTTATCATCATCATGATCTTTGAGATGGGTCTGAAAATTAAAACAATGGGATCTACTCGGATTGAGCGTGAAGAGCTTGATCGCAGCTCAGAACCTGATTGTGCTTACTACATTCAAAATCACGCACGGGTTGCGGGTCGAAGAGTTGATTTTGCGACTGATCCTCCGCCAGATCTGGTGGTTGAAGTGGATATCACCCACACGGATATTGACAAAAATCGGCTCTATGCCGCGATGGGTGTTCCAGAATTGTGGCGATATAACGGCCGTGATTGGCGCATTTTTATTTTAGAAAATGGGGATTATCAAGAATCGGAATTCAGCCCCATTTTTCCTTGGGTGCAAAAAGCGTATTTATATCAATTTTTGGCAGAGGCTCAGCAAGATGAAATTGCTGCTGAACAAGCATTGCGCCAGTTGGTGCGTGATCACTTAGCCCAGTAAGTAATTTGGGCTGGGATTCCTTGGACAACTCTGGAAACTTCATTCCTGAGGAATCAGGATCCGTGAGTCGCTGCCCCTGAGAAAAAGCGGTACGATCGAACCGGGGGCTTCTGGCGAAGTTAACCGGATTGGGTTCCCGATTCGCAGAACAATACCCTAGAGATTTGCGTCCACATCCCTAGCTCGCTTCGATGATGAAGCTGGATTGCACTGGGATCATTCCATCGACGACGGGGCTGCATCTCTGAAGTCAGCAACTGGGCTGGCAATTCCCCCAACGTCAATTTTGGGAGGTCAGAATCATGACTCAGCGAACTTTCCCTGACCGATTTCATTCTTGGGACGATGCGATCGACCTGAGGAAAATTGTGGTTGATAAGCGATCGCGGAAACGCTCGAATGCTGCTAAATCCCGCCGCCGCAATCGGCGATCGGAAAATGGATTATTGAGCAGCCAATTGCGCCACAGTTGGGAATCCATGGCCGACTGGGTGTAGGGTCAATTCAATGCAATTGCTCAAGAATTGTTCACAACAATTGCTCAAAATTGTCACTGACCAGTTCCATCGGTCAATTTTGTGGGGGCGTATGGCCGTACGCCCCCACTTGGACTGCTTGAGTTGGACTGTTTCTGTTGAGGTTGATCAACAGTAATTAATTTACTAACGTTCGCTAACGTATGCCAATATTTAGATATGGCATACATTCCTCTCAGAAAAGCGGTCGAATTTCTGGGATTGCATCCAAATACGCTAAGGAAGTACGCAGATGAAGGGAAGATCGAAACCATCCGAAACGAGGCGGGCCAGCGGCTCTACAACGTCGAGTCATATGGACGCAACGCAACTCGATCTACCGTTGTTTGCTACTGCCGCGTCAGTTCTGCCAAGCAACGAGACGATCTCGCTAGACAAGTCCAGTTCATGCGAGACCGCTACCCCGATGCCGAAATCATCCAAGACATCGGATCAGGTCTTAACTTCAAGCGAAAAGGATTGCAATCCCTACTGGTCAGACTCATGCGCGGCGATCAGCTCCAAATTGTGGTTGCCTGTCGAGACCGATTGTGTCGATTCGGATTCGAGTTGTTCGAGTTCATGGTTCAACAAAACGGTGGCGAACTCATGGTTCTTGACCCATCTGTTCACTGCCCAGAATCCGAACTCACAGCGGATCTGCTCGCCATCCTTCACCTCTTCTCTCGTCGAATGCCCGGACTCAGAAGTTACCGGAAAGCGATCCAGGAAGATCCGAATCTTCCTAAACCCTGATCAAAAAGCACTCCTGAAGCAATGGTTTGGTGTTTCTAGATACGTCTACAACGCCACGATCAAACATCTTCAGGAACCGGGAACCAAAGCCAATTGGATGGCAGTTGCGCCCATCATCTTGGGTGCGCTTCCTGAATGGGCCAAGCCAGTTCCCTACCAGATCAAAAAGATTGCGGTCAAAGATGCTTGCACTGCCGTTCGAGAAGCAAAGAAAGGTTTCAAAAAAGACGGGCAAATTCGCAAGTGCCGTTTCCGCAGTCGCAAAGATCGACAACAAACGATCTACATCCCCAAATCAGCCATCAGTGAAAACGGTGTCTATTACACCATTCTGGGAAAAGCAGCCCTGAAAGAATCAATTCCTGATGGCTTTAGTGATGGTCGGTTAACACTTGCCTATGGTGAGTATTACCTGATCACCTCAACAGAAGTGCAACCCATTCAGTCCGAAAACCAAGGGCGAGTGGTTGCCTTAGATCCCGGTGTCCGCACATTCATGACCTTCTTTGCTGAATCCTCCTATGGATGGATTGGCAATGACTCGAACTTGCTGATTCAAAAGCTGTGCTTCAAGCTGGATCGCCTGATTTCCAAAATTACCAAGGCTAAATCAGCTCAAAAGCGTCGCCTTAAGAAAGCCGCTGATCGCCTGCGTTCCAAGGTGCAACACCTGGTGAAAGAACTTCACCACAAAACCGCACGGTTTCTGACTGAAAACTTTGATGTGATCTTGCTACCCAGTTTTGAGTCCTCTCAAATGGTGAGCAAATCACGTCGAAAAATTAAGTCGAAAACCGTGCGGCAAATGTTGACCCTATCGCATTACCAGTTCAAGAGACATTTAGAATGGAAAGCTTGGGAGTTGGGCAAGATTGCTTTGACCAATATCAACGAAGCCTACACCTCTAAAACCGTTTCGTGGACAGGTGAGATCGTCAAGATTGGCGGCTCTCGGGTCATCAAGTCGAAGGTTGATGGGCGGTCAATGAATCGGGATCTAAATGGTGCTCGTGGGATTTTTCTACGGGCATTGGTTGATACGCCTTGGTTGAGAGACCACCTCAACTTATGCATTTGTTAGCATCCGTTAGCAAAAAAGTATCGGGAATGGAACTTGCCTCAACAGAATTAGTCCAGTTGATTGATCTTTAGTTTGTTGATCCAGTCCGTTGTTGATCTAGCTCGTTGATCTTTAGTTCGTTGATCGTTACTGATCAAGGGCGGCTCGCAAATCCCGGCAGAATGCTTCAACGGCGGCTAGACCCGCTTCCGGCGTGCCGTCGGCCAGTCGCTTCACAAAGGCACTGCCCACGATCGCCGCATCAGCCCCCCAAGCACGCACCTGCACCGCTTGCTCCGGCGAGGAAATGCCAAAGCCTACCCCGATCGGTTTATCGGTAACCTGGCGCATGGCGGCCAAAATTTCGGACACGCGCCCGTGCATTTCGCTGCGCATCCCCGTTACCCCGGTCACACTGACCAGATAGATAAATCCTTGGGACTGCTGGGCAATGGCTTCAATCCGATCCTTGGAACTCGTCGGAGCCACCAACAGCGTGACTTCCAAACCCGCTGCTGCCGCTGGCTTCAGCAGGCCGTCTGCTTCTTCGAGGGGCAAGTCTGGCACGACCAGGCCCGCCGCCCCGGCCGCTTTCACATCTTGAATGAATTGCTCAATTCCTCGATTCAGAATTGGGTTGTAGTAGGTGAACAGGACGATCGGGGCGGACAGTTCCGGCGACACCCGCTGCACCAGTGCCAACACATCATCAAGGCGAGTGCCGTTTGCCAAGGCCCGAGTGGCGGCCGCTTGGATGGTGGGGCCGTCCGCTAGGGGGTCGGAGTAGGGCACGCCCAGTTCAATCAGGTCGGCTCCTGCCCGATCGAGTCGCCGCAGGGCCTCCTCCGTTGTTGCCAAATTCGGATCCCCGGCGGTGATGAAAGGGATCAGGGCACAGCGTTCTGCTTGGCGCAGGGTGGCAAAACGTTCAGAAACAGAGACGGTCATGGTGGCAGGCGATCGATCAACTCGGTGGTCAGGACATCAAAAACGGCCAGCAACTTCACCCACAGGCTGGATTCAGGGTGAACCCTTGTTGGGGGCTGAGGATGCTGGCTTTGAATTGGGGGGAACGGGCGGCGCGTTGGTGGCGAAGAATGCGGATTAGGGTGACGGATGGGTCGGGTTCGATCGATCCGTTTCCGCCGCTTCCGCTTCCAAGCGAGCTTCCAAGGCGGCCAACTCCTCTGGTGACAGTGCTTCCAACTGCTTCTGCAAAACCGCGTCTTTGTAGTCTTGCAATTGCTGGGAGTAGGTCATCTTTTGGGTCAGGGCCCGCACCAGATAGGTCAGCAACCAGCCCATCAATCCTACTACCAACGCGGCCTGAGTCCAGATGCCCGCATTGGTGGCATCAATGCCCACCAGTTGCAGGAGACCATAGACCAGCCCCCCACCCAAAAAGACACCTAACCCAATCAGAATCGCGTCAATTCGCCGCATGTTTGCTCGATCGCCCCTGTCAATTGCTCACGATTGCTCACCATCATCCAACCCATCACCCTGGCTCGATCGCCCAAGCGGGACAATCGAGGCATCCTAGGCATTAAGTGGCCAGACGTTAAATGGCCCGACGTTGGGGACGCAGATTCAAAAACGGCGACAACAACAGCAGCCCGGGGAAGAACAAAAACACCGCAAAGTAGGCCAAGAGCCGCTCGATCGAGCTAGCCACATACCACCGTTTTTGGAGATAAACGTAGAGGCCCAGCGGCAACACCACCAGGTAAGCCCCCGCCAGCGCCACATACAGAATCAGCGCGATCGGCAAATCCGTCAAAGCCATAAACCAGACCCTCGCCTGAACGTCATCCTGACAGCCCGCACGGACAACCGCAGCCCCTTGCAACCCATTAGCAGCCAGCGATCGGCCCCTAATTTCCGGTTGCGATCCTCAGCGCTGCGCCCTTGTCCGTAACCAGACCACAACCAGACCATATTTTATCGTTCCCCTTCCCCTTCCAAGGGCGATCGGCCCCTCAAAAAATACAATTGCAACCATTAGTCGATCGCCATTCAAGAGTGGGGACAAGGGGCTTAAGCCCCTTGTCTGTGCGGATTGCGGGGGCGCACAGAGCAGTCATTGCGACTTTTCAAAGATCTAGCCAAGAGATCCCGTCAAGACTGAGGAGTTGCTCAACTCTTGCCTCTCTTCCCCCTTTGCGAGGTATGATGGGACGGCTCAACGTTACCCGTTAACTTGAGTTGTCCTTAGGGGCGAGTCAGCTTAATTGATTCGGTCTAATCGATCGGTCTAATTAATCAATTGGCTCCACTAAGGGGGCATGGCGGAATGGTAGACGCTACGGACTTAAGACAATTGAGCCTCGGTTGAGAAATTGATCGAGTGGCAGCTCTCAAACTCAGGGAAACCTAAGGCACGGAACCAATTCTGGGACGTTGTTCGCAGATCACCCCGATCGCTACGGCAATCCTGAGCCAAGCCGAAGGCACAAAAAGCTTACGGGCTTTTTCTTCGGAAGGTGCAGAGACTCGACGGGAGCTACCCTAACGTAACCAGCCGAGGGTAAAGGGAGAGTCCAATCTTCAACGCCAAACGGTCGATCGAGCAGTTTTGCTGACTCACGAGCCGAATTGTGCAGGGGCGAAAGCCACAGGAAGATGAAAATCCGTTGACCCTAAACGGTCGTGAGGGTTCGAGCCCCTCTGCCCCCATCCTTAAACCCATTTATCATCCAAAGCTCCGGCCAGTGCTTCTGGTCGGAGCTGCGCGTGGTTAACCGGCAATTTAACTAGAGGCGCTGGTGTAGAACCGGAGGGCAAACCGCCAAAATTGATTGGACAAATACAACAGCCCGATCGCCAGCAACCCTGAAACTCCTACCAAAACCCAAGCATCGCGGCCCAAGGCAATTTCCGCCGGCACAGTAGTCATAAACAACACCGGCACAATGAAGGTGAAGAAGAAGCGAAATGCCGCCGGATAGGCCGTGAGGGGATAGCGCCCAGCTTCCAACAGCCCCCGCAATACTTCCGTGATGTTATAGATTTTGGTAAACCAAATGCTGGTGGCTCCTAACACAAACCAGAGACTATATAAAATGAGCAATCCAAAGCTGAGGGGCAACATTGCCCAGCCATATTGCCACCAGGGAAGTTGTAGATTGATCCCCGCATAGGAAATCAACCCCAAACCGAGGGCAATGTCAGGAAAGCCCCAAAGGGAAACGGCGCGGGTGGATAGCCAAAATTGGCTGCTGATGGGTTTCAGCAACACAAAATCCAGGGTTCCTAGCTCCACCTGGCGCACGATGCTGTTGAGGTTGGGAGCTAAAAAGGTGTTGGAAAAGCCTTGTAAAAACAGAAAAAGACCTAACACCAAAAGTGCTTCATGCCAGTTCCAGTTTTGGAAGGTGTAGCCCGTTCGATAAAACAAAAAAAGCCCAAAGCCGCTGGCAATTCCCCCGCCAATGGAGGAAATGCTGGCTAAGAGAAAGTTGCCGCGATATTCCATTTCGGCCGCGATCGCGGTGGTGACAAACAACCGCAGAAGTTTCCAGTGATGGAGCAGCATGGGTGCGAGGGTGGTAAGGGCCGATTTCATCCGGGGCGATCGGGTTGGGCGATCGCCCTCAGGATGGGCGGTTGAAGCGGGTGGGCGGGAATGGCTAACCCATTACCCCACCGGCTCCAGGGACTCATCGATCGCCTGTTCAGCGCGATCGCGGGCCGATTGTTCCGCCATTTCGATCAGGAACTGGAAGGCCTTCACCATAAAGGTGGCGCAATTGTAGGGCGACGTTTCATAGAACTGTTGCCAGGCCTGACCCTTACGCTCGTTGTAAATGGGTTCATCCTGGGGATGGCGATCGAGCCAGGCCAACCGCACCGCGTGGCCCACCAACACATCCAACACCAGGTAATCATCAATTTGCAGCTCGGGGTTGCGATCGGTCAGGGCTGCCAGCTCCGCCAACGCCTCCATGCAAACCTGTCGGTAAAGCGGCGCACCAATCTTGTTCAGCAGGTGTTCCACTTGCAGGGCGAAGTTCTTTTCGCCGGGGGTCATTTCCGCCAACACCAAGGCACTGTCGAGCCGGTTGCGACGTTCCAGCTTGTCCCCAATCACCAGGCCCTTGCAGTGGCCCAACAGGTTCCAAACCTGGGGATAGAAATCCTTAGGCACGCGGTTCAATGCGCCGTCCAATTCCCGCTGGCGGGCCCAACTCCCAGCGGGGGGCAAACCCTCTTCCCGCTGCGGCACAATTGTCCATTCGATCGCCCGGCCCGTGGCCCGCAGGTGCAACGATTCCTGCTGTTGCAAGGCCAAGGTTGCGCCCTGATAGCCTTCCAGCACGTGGCGCAACCGCAATTGCACCTCGTAGGGACTGAGTTCCATCAGTTGCTCGTAGGCCTCATCGGGCGTGACGAGCATTTCGCGACCCAATTCACTCACCAACAGCAGCAGAAAATAGCTGGTGCGGAGGGTCAAAAAGCCTTTGAACAGGGCTGGATTGGACTTAATGAGCACGCCCAAGGCCACCAAAATTTCCTGGCTCAAGACCCGATCGCGGATGTCTTCTCCACAAAACTCATCAATCTTGGCCATGATCTCGTCGTGGGGCATGGGGCGATCGATCAAGGATCCCTCGCTGTAGGCGCGGCCCACGGCGATGAACTTTTGCCGCACCAGCAAATCCGTCACCGCATCCGAAAGGTTAATATCCGCCTTGTTCAGCAGGCCCGCCGCCCGCCGCACAATTGCCCAATAGGGCCGACGGCGAGCAATCCCGTCAGATTCCACGACGCTGTAGCCCTGAAGGGCCCGGTTATAGATTTCCTCCACCAGCAGATTGAGCGGCACGGCGCGATCGTCCCCGGCAAAGCCCGTCTCAAAATCCGGGCCCACCAATCGCCACAGGTCTTGAATTAGCTCAATTTGCTCATACAGGTTCACCGTGGCCCGCAACCGGGTGAGCAAGCTCTTGGGATTGGTTTCCGACTCCAGTTGAAATTCCTGGCGGCTGCTGAGGGGTTTGGTGTCCGCTGCCGAAAAAGCCAGGTATTGGGACAGGGGCAAGGGTGCGCCATTGGCCACGGATTGCTCGAATTCGTAGCCGTGGAGAAAGTCAATCCGCTCGCTCCCGGCGGTGAGCACAAAGGACTGCAGCCGTCCCAGGCGAATCGGCACATTGTTGCATTTGCCAGCTTTGAAGTCCGCAATCAGGGAGAGCAGGGGCGATCGGGTGTCGAGGTCGGCTTCTGTGGATCCCAACATTTCCCGAGTCAGCAACAGGGTCATGGTCGGTCGCCCCAACTGTCGCCACTGGCGGGCAATGTAAGCCAGTTCGCTGCGAATTTGGGAGGTCAAAAACTCCGGATCTGCGCCCGAATAGAACTGCTCTTGATCCAGGAAGGAGGGCAGAAAGACCATGGTTTTGCCGCAAATTGAAAAAATCCGCGACGTGGTGAGGGTGCGCAGCCGCCGCAGGGGCCGCCCCGTGAGGCCCAGGGCTTCGTTGCGGCCGATTTGGGCATAGGCCGCCGAAAGATCCCGCGCGGGCCGCACCTCGATCGGGGCCACTTGATCCGGCGTTTGGGTTTCAATCCCGTAAATTGCCAGTTGATGCTGCAAGGCCGCATCTTCCGATAGCAACACCATTTGCACCAACGGTTCCCGCACGGCTCCCGGGCGTGATCGCCGGCCAAGGGGATCCAAATCCGCCACATCGATCAGCTCTTCCAACACCAACTGACCCAGCAGCCACAGGGATTGGGCCCAAACCAGGGGTACGTTGTCGTTGGGCAAGCGGGTTTGGGAACCGGGGTTGGCCTGTTCGGCGGCGATCGCCTCCTCTGGCACGTAATAGACCTCCGGCAAGAGGGCGAATCCCTCCCGCTCCACGGCTACCCCTTGCAATCGGTGGTGATAGTCCAAGGCCCTGTCCCGATCGCCCCGAAACAGGGCATCCAGCAACAGATAGGTCCAAAACAGCGGCCACTCACACTCAATATGCTCAAAGCGCTTGAGTTCGTAGGGTTCGTAATGCAGGCGGCTGGTGTCTTCAAGGACGGTTTGGTGACCATCCCGCAGGAACCGCTTGCAGCCGTAGTGCCCCTCTAGTTTTTCGACAATTTGCCGCCGTGTGCGATCGACCAAGTTCGCATCATCTACCGCAAACGCCGGGAAACCAATGATGCTCAACAGGGCCCCATCCACCTCCTTAGAGGCCGACTCGCGCGGCAACAGGGATTCCAGCGTGGCCCGCGATCGGGCAATTTCATCCTCCAGCACATGCAGCACGGATGATTGCGATCCCCTTGCCCCAAACAGATCAAAGCCATTCAGCGCTTCCAATGCCGCCTTCGCCATCCCGATCGAGCTGGCGTTTAGCTCTGGGTTGCCGTGATTAATCTTGTTGCCCCGTTCCCAAATGCCGTAATCGGCCGTGCGGTAGGCGCGTCCAATGTAATAGACCAGATTTTGGACAAAATTCACCTCGTCGGTGGTGTAAATCACCTCCAAGCCCGAGGCCGTCATTTGCGCCAAGATCAACAAAAACACCGAGGTGGCATCAATCTGTAGATGGCCCCAGCCGTCATCGGCCACCACCGTGTTGCCTGTGCTCGTGTCGTACTTGGCATGGAGCGCATCCAATGGATCTTGGGTGTGCTTAAAGCGCTCCACCTTGGGGGCTTGTCGCATCATCGATGACAACAGCCCCCGCATCAGCTTCACCACGCTCTGCTGAATTTCGTAGCCGCGTCCCGCTTCGAGTCCCGCCTTGCGATAGGCCAGCGCCAGCCCCCAGGCCGCCAAGATGCTGTAAACGTTATCGCGTACCCAAGCATCGGTGTAGTCCCCATGGATATTAACGGCGGTGCTGGCAGGCATCAGGCCGCTGATGGGGTGTTGGCGGTTCAAAATGACCTGGGAAATCAGCCGATCGAAATACTCCAGGCGATCGCGACGGGACTGAGAGGCGGTCATAGGCTACAGCAGGGACTTAAAGACACTATAGACGGTTTATTTTCCTGGATCGCGGCAACGCTGCAGCCGTTGATGAACCCTTGAGGGAGACCCAGGGGCCACCAGCTGTGCCGGGGCGATCGGGAATATCGGTCAAAGGAGTGGGGGCAATTGTGATCGGAATCTCCCTGGCTAGCCAGGCGATCGCCGTAAAATTGGCTCAAGGGGATTGCAACGGTTGTCAATTTCTTGTCAGCCCTTGGTCAGCAATATTGCAGCCACCAACGGTCAGCCGCTCCTAGCCCTGCCTCCAATAGCCCCCCAAAACGGGCCCAAGCTTCCCTATCCAGCGCGCTAAATTTCGACTAAATGAATGGGCCTTGCTTGTTCACGAAGTTCGAGGAGGGGAATTGAGATCTAACTCGAAATTCTACGGAGTCTTGCTCTGGGAACCGTTAGAATCGATTTTTAGATCTCAATGATGGGTCTCACCCCCCATAGGGGTTGATCGGGGGAGTCCGCACCGGGGACAACGGGGAGCCTATTCAACTTCAATGGGATGGGGGCTGGTCGAAAGTGATGCAACAAAACCGTTTGGGAGGCAAATCGGTTCGGGGAATTCGGCAAAATCGGGGTCGAATAGAGCGATCATTGCTGTTGGGGGCCGCAGAGTCCACAATCCCGCAAGAGTCTACGGCTGGGTTAAACCTTGGGGTTGCTTGTCTGATGTTGGGGGTAAAGGCGCAAGTTGATGCAAGGCTGCAACAATCTACGCGGCTCGCTATGCGGCTCTCTATGCGGCTCTGTGCGAATCGATTGAGGCATTATCCCGACCATTGCCTCGCTGCTGTGGCAATTGAGGAGTAGCAACGCAAACACCTGCCTGAGTAATTCTTGTTGGACGAGTGAATGGTTAGTAATTGCTCGCGACTAGGGCAATTTGAAGCTAGGGGTTTCACCCCTCCTATGCTTGAGTTAGAACCCTACGGGATCACACTAGGGTTAAGTTGGGCGTGGGAGTGCGCTCCGAACCATTGTCGCGAATTGATTGGTCGCCAATTAAGTCTCCAATTGATCGATCGCGAATTTATTCAGGTGCATTTGCCGTTGCTGTTGCAAATCGTTGTGCAGTCGCCATGGCAGCTTCCAAGTCAGGTTCGACCGAAACCACCGGCCGAGACCCAGGGGTCTCCAGCCGATCGGGGGCAGTGGATCGATCAACCCTGTGGTCAACCATGGGTCAGGTCAGGTCAGCGATGTTGGCCCGAATCCATTGGCCAAGGGCTGATGTGGCGGAACTATCAGGGGGCCAGGAGGGTGATCGCGTGAACTTACGCCGAAAAACCTTGGCGATTGTGGGGATGGCGGCGGTGGTGTCGATCGTGACGCTCTGCATTGCGCTGTCGGTGTTGGTCTCTGGGGACTTTCGGGCCCTGGAGGTGCAATATGCGCGCCAAGATGCTCAACGGGCCATGGATGCCCTCTCGGCGGATTTCGACAGTCTGGCGGTGGCGGCTCAGGAATATGCGGAGTGGGACGATACCTATGAATTCATTGAAACGCGCAACCCTGCTTATATCCAGTCCAATCTGATTGATCGCACGTTTACGGCTTTGCGGCTGAATGCGATCGCGATTGTGAATCGCCAGAAGCAAGTGCTTTACAGCCAAGGATTTGATGCGACGCGGGGCCGGTTGCAACCGGCCGATCGCTCCCTGTTGGACTATTTGGCTGGGCCGGGACAAACGACGCTTTTACAACAGGATCAGCCCGATCGCGTAATTTCAGGGTTGGTGTCCCTGCCGGAAGGGGTGTTGATGGTGGCGGCCCGCCCGATCGTCACCAGTCAAGGAGCCGGCCCCATTCGTGGCGCGCTGGTGGTGGGCCGCTGGTTGGATCAGGCGGAAATTGATCGCCTGGCGGAGGGGGTGGAATTACAGCTTTCCCTGCGGCCGGCGGTCAGCCTAGAACAATTTCAGACCGCGGACTCTGGAACCCTCGGTCAGCCCATGACCCTGGAGGTGAGCCGGCCCGGTTTGGCCCGCAGCCCAATCTCCATCACGGCCCTGGAATCCTTGGATCTGTTGCGGGCGGAAATTCTGCTGCGGAACTTGGAAGGGGAACCGGCCCTGATTTTGGAGGTGACGCTGCCTCGGGAGATTGATCACCGTAGCCAACAGGCTATCCGCTACTTGGGAGCCGCCACGGTGTTTTGTGGGGTGCTCTTTGGGGGCGTGGCCCTGCTGTCGATCGAGAAATTGGTGCTTGCCCGCTTAACCCGCCTCAGCACTGCGGTGGCCACCATTGGCCAGAGCGGCAACCTGGCCACTCGCCTAGAAATGCCTGGTAGCGACGAGCTGGGTCTCCTGGCCAACAATATCGATGAGATGCTGGAGGCGCTCGATCGATTCCAACGGGAGCGATCGAGTGTCGAAGAGCGCTACCGGATCATGGCGGAGAACTCCACCGACCTGATCTCCCGGCAAACGGCCGACAATGTTTATATCTATGCCTCCCCCGCCTGCATGGCCCTGTTGGGCTATCACCCGGAAGAAATGGTGGGGCAACAACGTTGGGACTTCATCCATCCGGCCGATCGCGCTCGCCTCATTGAAGAAGACCAGCACGCCCGCGATCGCAAAGCCACCTACACCACCCAATATCGAATTCGCCGCCACGATGGGTTCTACATCTGGTTTGAAACCACCAGCCGCGCCATCTACGACTCCCACAACGGCGAATTTCAGGGCACGTTGTCCGTTTCGCGGGACATCACCCCCCGCAAACAGGTGGAGCAAGATCTGCGTGACAGCGAAAGTTCCATCCGTCGCCTCTATCAAATTGCCGCCGCCCGACAACTGACCTTTGACGATCGATTGCAACGGTTGCTGCAAATGGGTTGCGAGCAATTTGGCTTGGAACTGGGGCTGCTGGTGGAAATTGACGATCGATTTGCCACCCTCCCGGATCCAGACCCTGCGGACTACAACGGCGGCATGGCCGCCGTGGGCGATCTGCAATGTCGCGTTGTGGGCATCTTTCACACGGGCGATCGCGCCCAAATGCCCAGCACCTGGGACTGGCAAGCGGGCGATCGGTTCCCCCTGCGCAACACCATCTTTCAAATTGCCGTTGCCCGCGAAGAGCCGCTGTATTTCGAGTCCAAATCCCTGGCCCAGCTCGGCCCCACCGCCGTCGATGCGGCCCTGGAAATCGAAGCCTACCTCGGCACACCCATCACCGTCGGCCGTCGGGGCTACGGCACCCTCTGTTTTTGGAGCAATCAAACCCGTAACCAGCCCTTCAAAGCCGTTGATATTGGTCTGTTGGAGCTGATGGGGCAATGGATCGGCGGCGAACTGGAACGCAAACAAGCCGCCGACGACCTGGCCCGGGCCCGCGACCAAGCCCTAGAGGCCACCCGAGCCAAGAGCGAATTTTTGGCCACCATGAGCCACGAAATCCGCACTCCCATGAACGCCGTCATTGGGATGACCGGATTGCTGTTGGATACGGAACTGACCAGTCAGCAGCGGGACTTTGTGGAAACCGTTCGCAGTAGCGGCGATGCCCTGTTGGCCATCATCAACGACATCCTGGACTTTTCCAAAATCGAATCCGGCAAGTTGGATTTGGAGTCGCAACCCTTCGATCTGCGCAGTTGTATTGAAGAGTCCCTGGATTTGTTAGCCGCCAAAGCCAGCGACAAGGGCTTGGACTTGGCCTACTGGATGGGATCCGCCGTTCCCAACCTAATCGTGGGGGACATCACGCGCCTGCGCCAAATTTTCGTGAACTTGGTGGGCAATGCGGTCAAGTTCACGGCCCGGGGGGAAGTGGTGATTCAGGTGGAAGCCAAGCCCCACACCACCAGCGACGAATCGAATGCCTTGCTGCAAAGCGATAGCACCCTTCCGCCAACCCGTTCCCACGACTACAACGCACCGCTGTACGACATTCACTTTGCGGTGCGAGACACAGGCATCGGTATTCCGAGCGATCGCATGAACCGCCTGTTCAAATCCTTCAGCCAAGTGGACTCTTCCACCACTCGCCAATACGGCGGCACAGGGTTGGGGCTAGCCATCAGCAAGCGGCTCTCGGAAATGATGGGCGGGCGCATGTGGGTGGAAAGCGAACTGGGCAAAGGTTCCGTTTTTCACTTCACGATCGTGGCGGCGGCGGCTCCCTATGCATCCCTGGTGGATTTCTACGAAGTCCAGCCCTATCTGCAAGGGAAGCGGGTGTTGATTGTGGACGACAACGCTACCCATCGGGATATTTTGGTGCGGCAGGTGGAGGCCTGGGGCACGGTGACCCAAAGCACCGCTTCACCCCAGGAGGCGATCGCCTGGATGATGCAAGGACAATCCTTTGATTTGGCGCTGCTGGATTTGCAAATGCCGCAGATGGACGGCTTGCAGTTGGCCCAACGGTTGCAGGATTTGGCGCTGCCCAAAACAACGCCGTTGCGGATGATTGCCATGGCTCCGATGGGCTACCAGGAGCGCAGTGCCTCACCGGTTTTTGCGGCAGTGGTGAACAAACCCATCAAGCAATCTCAGCTTTACAACGCGATCGTGACGGTGTTGGGTGGGCGCACGGCGGAAACGGTGGCCGCTCGATCGGTCATGGCCGATGTGGATTCCCATATGGCCGAGTTCCACCCGCTGCGGATTTTGCTGGCGGAAGACCATGCGGTGAACCAAAAGGTGGCGTTGCAGATTTTGCAGCGCATGGGATATCGGGCTGATGTGGCGGGTAATGGGATTGAGGTGCTAGAGGCCCTGCGTCGTCAACCCTATGATGTGGTGTTGATGGATATGCAGATGCCGGAGATGGACGGGCTGGAAGCCACGGAGCGGATCCGACAGGAATGGGTGACGGAGCAAGGGCCCTACATCATTGCCATGACCGCTAACGCGATGCAGGGCGATCGGGAGGCTTGTATTCGAGCAGGGATGGATGATTACATCAGCAAGCCGATCCGGATTCAGAAGCTGGCAGAGGCTTTGGGGCGCTGTCCTTCCCGGGGGTTTGTTCAGGGGGGAACCGGCGAAACTGCGCCGGAACCGCCAACCTTGTCCGATGCGGTGTTGCCTGCGGTGGCGGAGAACGGTGCGGGAGCCGTGGCGATCGCCCTGCCGCAGTTGGTGACGGCCCTGGTGAGTGGTGACTCGGAACCGGTTGCCCCTGAGGCGCTAACCCATACCAGCCATGGGGAGCGAAATGGGGTTGGGTCGGAGGTTGACCTGGCGGTTAACCGAACAGCCCCGGAGCCGGCCGGGTTGCCCTTGCCTTCGGGGTGGGCGGCCAATCAGGAACCCATTTTGGATGAGCAAATCCTGAGCAGTTTGCGGGAAGTGGAGGTGCTAGATGAGGCGATCGAACTCTATTTGCGCGATTCCCCCATGCTGCTGGAAAAGGTGCGATCAGCCCTGAGCAACGGCAACACAGCCCATCTGAAGGATGCGGCCCATTCCCTCAAGTCCACCAGCGGAACCATGGGGGCCCTGTTGGTGTATCAAACCAGCCAGCAAATTGAAACCGCTGCAAAACAAGGAGACCTTGCCCTCGCCCAGCGATGGTTACCCGCCGTGGAGCAAGAACACCAACGGGCTGTGGCCCGGCTCCAAAGTTTGGGTTTGGTGTTCCAGTCTTTGGAAGCGGAGGCTTGAGCAGCGCAGAAGTCAAGCCATTGCCATTGCCATTGCCATTGCATCGTGGCCTTGGACTGCTTGTCGGGATCGCTTGGATGGCTGGCATCACTCGCACTGCTGAATTGCCCCGCCTTGGACTGCTTGTCGGGATCGCTTGGATGGCTGGCATCACTCGCACTGCTGAATTGCCCCTTGGTTGAGCGGGTTGGTTCAGATCTGCCTCTGAATTAAGGCCGAGGGGCGTTGGGGGCTGCGATCGGGTGTTTTGCGATACTTGACCAGTGAAATGAAATCCATCAACGGGATCAGCGACTGGGGCCGAAGTCTGATGGATCGGTGATCCCGGGCAGAATGCCTAGAAAACCACAATGCGGTTTTGCTGTGCTATGAATCACAGCGATCGGGTAGTAATGGCCATACACTAAGAAACAGGGTGTCAGACCCCCTAAAGTCAACGCACTACCCTGCTAGTAACCATGGCTGCTCGTCCTGCTTGTATTGCGCCCAACGACCTGCGCGCCCGCAGTTTGGAGTTGCTGAACGCCTATCGGGCCTGTCCCTCAACGGAACTGCGCAATCGCTTGGTTGAGCTAAACTTTGGCCTGGTGAAGAAAGAAGCGGCCCACTGGGTTGCCCAATGCCAGGAAAGCTACGAAGATCTGCTCCAAATTGGCAGCATTGGCCTAATTCGGGCGATCGAGCGGTTTGATGCTAGCAAGGGCAACGCCTTTAGCTCCTTCGCCCTTCCCTACATTCGGGGCGAAATTCAGCACTACCTCCGTGATCGCAGTAGTTCAATTCGGATTCCTCGCCGCTGGTTGGAACTCCAGCAGCAATCCGCCACCATCACCCGCAACTTACGGGATTCACTCGGCCGCCAGCCCAATGATTGGGAAATTGCGGAAGCTCTCGGGATTGAGCTGAGTGAGTGGCAGCATGTGGAGCTGGCTCGTCAAAATCGATCGCCCCTTAGCCTGGATGCGCCGGTACGCAGCGACGAAGAGGAACCGTCATCCTTGGGGGACACGCTCCCCGATCGTAAATATCGCAGCTTCCAACTGGCCGAAGAAGACCGCCTGCGTTTGAACCAAGCCTTGGTCAAGCTAGAAGAGCGCACTCGCCAGATTCTAGAATTTGTTTTTCTCCATGACTTGACCCAAAAAGAAGTGGCCGATCGAATGGGGATTAGCGCTGTGACCGTTTCCCGTCGGGTGCGCAAGGGTCTCGAGTCCTTGAAGGACATGATGGAACCCGTTGACGATTAGTTAATGATTAAGCGTTGACGATTAACCGTTGATGACTAACCCTTGACCACTCAGCGGCTCAGGTTGAACCTTTGGGTAATCACCTAGCCCCGTTCTGATCGCTTAGGAGTTGATCTCATCAAGCTCCAGAGGCCAGTTCTCAACCCGATTGAGGTCGCTTTCAAAGCAGCATTGCCAAACCCGAGGCCAATCGGAGATCAGGACTCAGAAAACGAGACGATCGCCTAGCCATTGGTTACAATGCTGGGCAGCTCAGTCCCTTGGACTCAACCATCCCGCGGACTCAACCATCGGAGAATTCACCTATGCCCAGCCTGGTACGGTTTGGGGCAGCCGTAGCCCTGCTGGTGGCAGCCACCAGTTGTGGTGGCCCCACAGACACTGCAACCACTGACGAGGCCAGCCCAACTGCGTCCCCCGCCAGCGGCACGGATGCGCCCACTGCCACCGTGCCCAAGGCTGACTTCAAATCACCCATGGTTGCCGGTCGCCCCAAGACGGCCGTACCCACCATCCAGCGGTTTATTCAGCCCACCAACATTGACGCAAGGGCCAAGCAAACCCAAACCGAAATTCAGCAAAATAGCAAGAACAGTCGGCGCGATCCCTTTGCGATTCCGCTGCAAGTGCAGCCCCTGGCCAAGTTGCCGGATGGCAGCCCTGTGGGCCCCAGCGTGACCCAATCTCCCCGACCGATTGCCATTCCCTCCCCCACTCGGCAAGAACCAGAAACCGATGTGGAAGGCCGCGATTTCCGAGGCTATCCACCGCCAACGCTGGTTGATCCGCCCAAGCCGCGGCCGGCAGTGCGTCGTCCCACGCCTGCCCGCTCTCCGGTGGCTGCGCGGCCGCAAGTGCCGCCTGTGACGGTTCCCAGCCAGCCGCCTGCGCCTCCTTCGCCCACGGATGCCCTCAGTTTGCGGGTGACTGGTGTGGTGCAAGTGGGCGATCGATTCCAAATCATTGTGCAAATTCCCGGTGAGAACTCCGAGCGCTACGTGAATGTGGGCGATCGAATTGCCAATGGCCAGGTGTTGGTGAAGCGGGTAGAACTGAGCAAGACTCTGGATCCGGTGGTGATTTTTGAGCAATACGGCCAAGAAGTGGCGAAAAATGTGGGCGACAGTGCCCAACCGATCGCCATGCGTTAGGGATTGCTTCAGCAAGATCGCTCAAGCAATTGCCGAACCCAATTGGCCTAGCCAAATTTCCCTAACCCGATTTGCTCAGCCAGAATTGCCCAACCAGAATTGCCCAACCAGAATTATTCAGCCAAAATTGCTTAATCAAGTTTGCTGAACCAAGTTTGCTGAACCAAATTTGCCTGACGGTCTGTTATCAAATTTCTAAAACCCTGATGTTGTTGTTTGGGTGACTGGTGGCTGCTGATGGTTTTGGGTATCCGCAGTTCCCGACTCTTCATGGTTAAAGGCTGTGGAGAGAGTCCTCGGGTGCTCAAGGTTTAGAACGGTTCAGCGATGGTTGAGCCACGCATCCGAGCGAGGAAGAAGTGAACCAGAAAGGAGTGAGGACATGGCTGGTTTAACGCGAACAACGTGGATTCGGGCCGTTTTGGCCACAACTTGCATGGCGGCCACCGCTGCGGTGGTCATGGTTGGTAACTCGTTACCGAGCAACGCCCAGCAAAGTTGGCCGCCGGGCTTTTATCGGCGAATGAGCGATTCCACTATCCGTTGGGTTGCGGGTGATGGTCGCATGTGCCGTGTGATGAATCGCGATCAGTTGACGGCTTTTGGGGGCGATGGTGTGGTGCGAGTGGTGGGCGATCGCTCCACGTTCGATCGGGGCCGGACGGATACAGGGATTTGCCCTTGGCCCGATGGCATCTATCGCGAAACCAACTGGCGTAACATCTGGCAGTTTCTCTACACCGTGGGTAGCCGTCGGTATTACTGCAACATCACCACTCAGCAACACCTCCAGGCTTACAACCTGGTCGATGAGCAAACAAACCCTGTGATTTTGACGGTTCCCAATCGATCGCGCCTGGGCTTCAAGCGGGAATGGGCGGGAGATTGTGTTTGGCCCAACGTTGGCAACAACTAGACGGGTAAGGATTCCGATCCAGGGTTCTCAGGTCAGTTCTCAGATCAATAGCCCGATCGACCATGGCTTGATCAACGGCCAAATCAATGCCCTGGTTGGCTGTCCTCGGTTTAGCGAGTAATAAAACTTAAAACCTCACCCCTTTAGTCGTTGGCTGGGCGATAGTAGCCTAGAGAGCAGCCACTTCACCCTAAACGGGACTCAACAGGACTGGCCTTCTGGGCTGTCCTTCCGATGTGGGTGCGATCGTCACGGGCAGTCAGTCCGAGACTCAACATCGACGCGCCGATCGGGTTCATCCAGATTTCTGGGGGCGATCAAGGCAGCGTCAACCCATGGATGAATTAAACAGTTTCGGCTGTTTAATTTAGGGCCAAAGTCCCTGAGTCTTAGACCTGGGGATAGGGTCAAAAGAGAGAAAAATAAACCAAAGGAAGATAAACCTATGGCGGTTCAACGCGGTGCTAAGGTGCGGGTTCTGCGCCCCGAGTCGTACTGGTATCGGGATGTGGGCACGGTTGCTTCGGTCGACCAAAGCGGCATCAAATACCCGGTAATTGTCCGTTTTGAGAAGGTCAATTACTCGGGCATTAACACCAACAACTTTGCGCCCGAAGAGCTGGAAGTGGTGGAAGCACCGAAAGCTGCTCCGAAAAAATAGGCGAATCACCGCTGCGATCGCCCGTTGGGGATGGTGGCAGCGTTGCGCAAACCAGGGCGCTGGCCTTGGTCTGATTCGTGGGTTGGTTCTTTGCAAGGCTGGGGGATGTTGTGCCAGAGCTGCCAGAGGTAGAAACCGTCCGGCGGGGGTTGGCCACAGCAACTCCCGGCTGGCTGATTGTGGGGGGTGAAGTGCTGCTCGATCGAGCGGTGGCGGCTCCGGAACCCGAGGCGTTTTTAGCGGGCTTGCAAGGCTGTTGCTTGGTGAGCTGGAAACGACGGGGCAAGTATTTGCTGGGCGAGTTGCAGCGAGAGCAACGGCCGGCCGGCTGGTTGGGGGCCCATTTGCGAATGACGGGCCAGTTTTTGTGGGTGGATCCGGCGACTCCGGTACATCAGCACACGCGGATTCGGTTGCGACTGCGCTCCAACGCGATCGAGCGAGAATTGCGGTTTGTGGATCAGCGCACGTTTGGGCATTTGTGGTGGGTGTCACCCGATCGCCCGATCGAACAAGTGATCACCGGTTTGGCGAAGTTGGGCCCAGAACCCTTTGACCCGGCTTTTTCGATCGATTACTTTGCGGAGCGGCTGCGAAAACGCCACAAAACCATCAAAGCCACCCTGCTAGATCAAGACCTGGTGGCCGGTTTGGGCAATATCTACGCCGATGAATCCCTTTTTTTGGCAGGCATTTGGCCAGAAACAAGGGCCGCAGACCTGAGCATGGAACAGGTTGGCAAGCTCCATCAGCAAATTCGGCAAGTGCTGGAAGCCAGCTTGGCGGCGGGCGGCACAACCTTTAGCGATTTTGTGAACCTGGAAGGGGTAAACGGTAACTACGGCGGGGAAGCTTGGGTGTATAACCGCAAGGGGCAACCCTGCCGCGTTTGTGGCACGGCGATCGAGCGGTTGCGGATTGCGGGGCGATCGAGCCATGTTTGCCCTCAATGTCAGCCCCGATCGCCCCAAGCCTGAACCTGGAACTATGGGAGCGAACCAATCGCTACGGTTCCAGGATGGCCTGGGCCCGATCAGCCGCTGACTTCACCAACGCGGGCAGGCTAAGGCTGCTGTAGTTGGTGGGCATCGAAGATGGTGCAGCCGTGAACCCGTTGTCCTGGGTGGCTCCCGATTGGGTAGGGGCCGTAAAGGGCAGTTGAGGGCTGGTGGTCGATCGCCCGGTGGCTGGCTCTGAGCTGGTGGCCTCTGGGCCAATTTCAAAGGAAATCGATCGGCGCGGGCCGCTGCCCATGGGGCTAGGTGTTGCTGATGGGTTTCCTGCCGGAGCCGTGATGGCCGCCACGGAACGGTTGCTAGACCCCAACGCTTCATCCGTGGGGGCTTCTGCATTGCGCACCAGTTCGCTCAGTTCCACGGCGGTCATCAATTGCGCCAGTCGATCGCGTGCCGATTGGCCAGTGGCTTGGATTCGCTGGCCGATCGCGCTGCCGTCAGAAGAACTGATGGGGTTAGCCCCCGCTTGAGAGGGGCGCTGAGGAGCGATCGGGGCACTGGCCACGGCGGGCGAGCTGCTAGGCATCGGAGCCGCTGCGGGGCTGGGCAAGGGGGCGACCACGATCGGCGATTGCCCGTTGGTGGTTGCGGCCGATCGGGTAAAGCTCGGCAGTTGGGGTTGGGGGCGATCTCCGGTGGCTGTCAGTGGAGCCGTTGGGGCGATCGTCATTGGGAGGGCACTGGAGCTAGGATTACCAGAACCGGGATTACCAGAATCGGGATTGCCAGAATCGGGATTGCTTGAAACGAAATCACCCGAGCCAGAATTGGGAGTCAGATTGGGAGCCGATCGCGCCGTCAACACCATGGATTGGGTCAGGGGTTGGTCAAACCGGCGGGAAATGTAGGTTAGCTCCTGCAAAATCTCCTTCGCCCGATCGCCCTTAGCCACCCGGGGTTGGTAGTTTTGCACCCGCACCGGCACAAAGTCCACCTTCATTTGGCGATCTCGCAGGGCCACCTTCAGCACCGCCGTATCGTAGGTGCTGCGCGAGTGGCCACCAAAAATGAAGTTACCTAGGGAATAGACGATCGCCCGATCCTTGTAAACCTCAGCGCCTTGCAGCACATGGGGATGGTGACCCACCACCAAATCCGCCCCCGCATCAATAGCTCGCCGGGCGATCGACCGTTGGTAGGGAGCGGGATAGCGTGCCAATTCTTCGCCCCAGTGGAAATTCACCACCACCCAATCCACCTGATCGCGCACGGCTTGGATATCTGCCGCCAAGGCCTCATTTTCGCGTGGGTTAGTGCCCGCGCTGGTTTCCGTGGCCGCGTGCCAATGGGCGTTGTAATAGCCAAAGTAGGCAATCCGTTGACCCTTCACGTCCAAGATTTTGGGGCGACGGGCTTCGGTGATGTTTTCCCCGGCCCCGATCGCGTGGATGTCGCTTTGATCTAAGGCTGCCAAGGTGTCCAACAAACCCGGCCGGTTATAGTCCATCGTGTGGTTGTTGGCCAGCGTCACCAGGTCAATGCCCCCCGCCTCCAGGGCGGCCACCGATTCCGGTTCCGCACGGAAATTGAAACGCTTGCCCGATCGCTTACGGTCAGCATCCGTAATTGGGTTTTCCAAATTCACCATGGCCACATCGACCGATCGGGACTCGGGAAACTGGGCCAACGCCGCCGACCAATCTCCCCCTAACCGCCGCTTCACCCGATCGCTCAGGGTCACATCTCCCCCAAACATCAAGGTCACCGCCGGATCGGTGGGATTGGCGGGTGGGTGATTCACCACCGGCAACAGTTCCAAAGCGCCCTGAACCACGGGCGGCCGAACCTGCCGCACCCGATTGGCCACGGGGGCGATCGCCGGGCGCAGGGGCAAGACCTGTTCCGTGGAATTGCCGCTGCGAGGGCTGGCCAAGGGTTGTTGGGGGCGCGATCGGGTGGCATCGGGTGACGAACTAGCCAGCCACAGGGCCAACACAAAGGGCACGATCGTCGCCCCGCCCAACAGCACCGATCGCCAAATGGGTTCCAGGGCCGGATCCGTAGCCCATTGGGTTAATCCCGCTAGCCCTAACTCCCGCCGGCCCGCCGGAGCCGCAATCCGAATCGTTTGTTGCCAGAGGGGATCCACCTGCCCTGACACCGTGGCCCGAATCCGCACGCCGCTGACTTGGCCTTGTTCTGAGGCGTTGAATTGCCACAGTCGTCGGCAAATGGTTTGCACGATGTGGGGTTGGCTCAGGGATTCTGAGGTACTGCCTGAAGCGCTGTCTGAGGTGCTGTCTGAAGGGCTGCCTGAAGTGTTTGAGGTCGCCAGACTTTCCCCATCACTGGAGATGACTTCGGCGGCCGTTGCTGCCATCGCGGCCTCTGGCGGTAACTGCACTTCCACCACCAAGCAGCGACCATTGAGCCGATCGACCGTTAGCCCAGCCCCCAAGCTTTGCCCCACCGGCTGCAACCATTGGGAAATAGTGCCCAGATCCATGCCAACGGGCGATCGCCAGCGATCGCGCGTGGCCGTCGCCAGCGCTGACCAACCATCTCGCGCCACCAGCCAGCTATGGGCCAAGCGTTGCATCACCTGCTGCTCGGGCGATCGGGGCAACACCTGCTGATAATAGGCCGTGGAACTGAGGCCCGGCCGCTGCTCCAACTGCACCGACTGCTGCCACAGCAATTCCGGCTGACCCACGCGCCGGGCCATGATCCGCACCCCTTCCACCGCCGCCAAATTCAAGCCATGGAGTCGGTGGCAAATGAACCGCACCAACCGATCGCGCTCCGGTTCTTGCTGGCACTCCACCCACACATCAATCTGGCCGGTCATTTGCGCCGAAACCTTGGTGCGGATGCCATGGGGAGCCAGGTAGCGATCGAACCAACTCGCCAACGTGCCCGCATCCCACGTCAACCCGATGCTTCCCGAACCACTAACCCCAGCCGCATAAACCATTGTGTTCTAACTCCTCAACATCACGCGATCGGGCCCTGGGCGATCGGGGAATCGATCGACCGGGGTGAGCGCTGGCGATGAACCCACTCAGTTGCTTGCACTGTTTGAATTGCTTGGATTGCCGGAACTGCTGAAATTTTGGGAGTTGCGGGAACTGTTTGCCCAGCACCGCTATCCAGCCGCGATTTAAAACCTGCCCACACCAAGCTCCTATGGGCAAGCTTGTTTGAGCAGTCTCTCAACAGTATTTCAGCAGGATCGCAATCTCAATCTCAATCGGTTTTAAACGATATATGCGCCGGTTGCATATTTTTGGGGCCGTCCCCTTGGGCGATTGCGAGCGCCTATAGCATCGCACCGATCGCTCCAAATCGGCTAACCAGCGCCCCAGCCCCACGGCTTTGCGAGCCGTTAGCCATCGCCATTCGCCAAGCTTGGGAGAATGAAATCAGGAATTAGGACAAGACCTTGAGACCAGAAATTAGGCAAAAAATCAGCCAAAACCTAGAACAGGCTTTCCAGCCAATCGGCAATGCCCATGGCAATTCCCGGCTTGTCTAACATCCGCAGGGGCGATCGATCCCGGGTGACCAAATAGGCCACTTGCTCCCCTCGGGGCCCCGTCTCATTCCCCCGATTGGCCACCACTGCCAAGTGACCCCGCTGGAGTCGATCGTGGGCAATTTGCATCAGGGCTTCGTGAGTCACCCCCTCTTGATACTTGAAGCTGATCAAACCCAACTGGGGAGCCAACTCGCTCACCAGGTCAATCACCTTCTCTGTGGGTTGCAGTTGAATCGTCTTCCACTGGCCGCCGCTGGGAATTTTGCCCGGGTGAATCTGCACGGGTTGATAGTCCGCCACGGCCGCCGAAAAAATCCCAAACCGATAATCCCGTTCCTGCAACAGCGATAACACCCGATCGCGATAGTCGTGATAGGTCGGTGTAATGGTGTGGGGGATCCAGTCCGGTGGCGCGGTGCTGCCCGCCCCATGCACCAGATGCACTTGGGATCCCCGGAGATAGAGTTCTTTGGCGATTTCAATTCCCAGTTGCCCCGTGAAGCAGTTGGTAATTCGACGAATGGCATCCAAGGGAACCGGCGTTGGCCCACCGGTCACCATCACCGGCACACCGTGTAGGGGCGATCGACTCAGCACCCGACAGACCTGCACCACAAGGGTTTGCGGATCGGGCAAATTGTTCTTGCCATAGGCGCGGCGGGGTTGAATCATCCGTACCCCAATCGATCGCAGGGCCTGCAACGAATCCGTCAGGAGGGAGTTGTGCATCGTGCCATGCATCGTCGGAGCCACCAACACCTCCGTGCGGCCCGCCTCCATGCGCCCAATGGCCGAAGCCAGGGTCGCCGTCACCACGCCATCGGCAATCCCCAGCCGCATTTTATTAATCGTGTCGTAGGTGGCGGGGGCCACTAAGTAAGCCGCGAAGGGGTGCGCATCGCTGAGGTGTTCGGCCGCGGCCGTGAGTTTGGTGACAACGGGGTTCGTGGTGCTCCATTCCAGGGCCTCCAAGGTGACGTAGCGGCGGGCCTCCTTCGACACAAAGGCCACCACATCCGCTCCTTGGCGACGCAGGGCCCGGGCCACATCGGGCGATCGATAGGCGGCAATGCTGCCACAAACGAGGAGGGCAATGCGCCGGCCGGCCAGATGCATCCCATCCAACAGCACCTCGCGATCCCCCATTTCAGAGGGCGGCGGAGGCGACAAATCCCAATCATCCATAGGGGGATTGATAGGTCTAAACGAGGGGTCAAAATCCCAGGAAAATGAGTCGGCAACGGTCATGGAGCGATCGGGGTCAGGAAGCTACCTGGATGGCTGGAAGGGTTGCCAACGGATGATGAAAAGTCTATTGAAAAATGGCTATGGCGTGAAAAAAGTCTTCAGAAATCGAGTCAATAGAATTCAAACGGCTGAAATAGTCGAATCAATAATTAAAAACGATTCAAAATGATTAAAAACGATTGAAACAGTTGAATTTAAGTTGCATCTGAGCGAGATCAACTTCAATCCAAGAAAACTTACACGGAGTCATCTTGGATTTAAGCGGTGGGTTGGGTCGCGCTTCCGGCCAGTGGCTGGGGCTAGCGGCTGGTGAGACCGAACCGATCGAGCGGCCAAAACCGCCACCAGGCCCGCCCGATCGCGTTCTCGATCGGCAAAAAGCCCCACACATGGGAATCATTGCTATTGTTGCGGTTATCACCCATGACAAACAACATTTGTGCAGGAACGGTGACGGGCGCTAACTCGTAGGTGGGTGGTTCCAGGGTGTAAGGCTCCGTGAGGGGTTGGTCATCCAAATAAACCTGGCCGTTTTTGACGGCGATGGTTTGGCCCGGAAACCCAATAACCCGCTTAATAAACGCTTGATCGCGGGGGTAACCCAGGGCTTGCAGTTGGGGCGGCGGCGCAAAAACCACAATGTCGCCCCGTTGCAGGGGCCGGAACCAGTGGGAAATTTTTTCCACCACCAACCGATCGCCCACGGCCAAGGTGGGATACATCGACTCAGAAGGAATGACGCGCGGTTCTGCCACAAAGGTGCGAATCAACAGGGCCAGCACTAGGGCAATGCCGATAATTTGCACGCTTTCCCGCCACCGCTGCCAACCGGATGGGCGATCGGGGAGGGGGCTGGACTTGGGGCGATCGACTGAATCCTGACTCAGTGGGGCCATGAACAACGTTCTCCAAAAGTTCTGTTGATTAACCCCCAACAGCATGGGTGGGAACAATGGGGCTGTGTGCCTTGTGGGGTTCCGGACGGTGTTGCCTGAATGGTGTTGCCTGAACGGTGTTGCCTCGAAGATTAAGTGCCCGAGACAGTTACCTAAAGATGGTTGCCGGAGGCGATTCGGGACGATTCAGGAAACCGCAAACGGGACACTGAACGCATGGTACAGGAGCAACTACCACCCGGTGCACACCAATTGGCGAAATCAGGCTCCAAAATCGAGATACTGAACGATCTTCCCGCTACTTTTTGGATTGAGCAATTGACTATGACCGATGCTGTGCCGGCTTCCCTGACCCATGCTCCAATGGTGACCGCTCCGATTACGCCCATGGCAATGCCGATTCCCCTGGTGGATTTGTCGATGCAGCACGAGAGCTTGCGGGCCGAACTCGATCGCGCCATTGCCAGCACGCTCGATCGGGGCGATTTTGTGCTCGGCCAGGCTTTGGCTACCTTTGAGGCGGCTTTTGCGGCGGCTTGTGGTGTTGAACATTGTGTCGGCGTGGGTACGGGAACCGATGCGTTGGCCTTGGGGCTAACGGCCTGTGGCGTGGGGCCGGGAGATCAGGTGATTGTGCCAGCCAACACGTTCATTGCCACGGTGCTGGGGGTGTTGCGATCGGGGGCCCAACCGGTGTTGGTGGATTGCGATCCGGACACGGCGCTGATCGATTTGGCGGCGGCGGAACGGGCGATCGGCCCCAAAACCAAGGCCCTAATTCCGGTTCACCTCTATGGGCAAATGGTGGATCCTGAAGCCCTGTTGGCTTTGGCCGATCGCACCGGTCTGTTGATTTTTGAGGATGCGGCCCAGGCCCACTTGGCGCGGCGGGGCGGGCGGTTGGCCGGCTCCTTGGGACGGGCGGCGGCCTTTAGTTTCTATCCGGGCAAAAATTTGGGGTCGATCGGGGACGGTGGAGCCGTGGTCACCAGCGATGCAGCCGTGGCGGCAAAGGTGCGGATGTTGCGCAATTACGGCGCACCTCGCAAATATTTCCACGAAGAGTTGGGCATGAATTCGCGGCTTGACACGTTGCAGGCGGCGGTGTTGTCCGTGAAGTTGCCCCATTTGCCCCGCTGGAATGAAGACCGGGCCCAGTTGGCGGCGGCCTACGATGCGCGGTTGGCGGCCCTGGCCGATCGCGGCATTGTCCCGATCGCCAATCAGTCGGGGCTGGGCCATGTGTATCACCTCTATGTGGTGCGGGTGCAGCCCACCTGTCGGCTCGATCGCGATCAACTGCTGGCGGCCCTGCAACAGCAACAGATCTTTGCGGGCATTCACTACCCCATTCCCTGCCATCTGCAACCGGCCTTGCAATCCTTGGGCTACGGAGCTGGGGCCTTCCCGGTGACGGAACAGTTAGCCAATGAAATTCTCTCGTTGCCCCTGTTTCCGGGCCTGACCCTGGAGCAGCTCGATCGGGTTGTGGGGGCGATCGAGCTAGCCACCCGCTAGGGCCGCTCCCTTAACCAGCGGGCCGCGTCCACCGCGTGATAGGTCAAAATCCAATCGGCCCCGGCCCGCTTCATGCCCAACAGGGTTTCCAGCACGATCGCCCGTTCATCAATCCACCCCTGCTCGGCGGCAGCTTTCACCATGGCGTATTCCCCAGACACGTTGTAGGCCGCCACCGGCAGTTGGGTTTGGGCCTTCAGTTGCCAAATGATGTCCAAATAGGCCAAAGCCGGTTTCACCATCAACACATCCGCCCCTTCCGCCAAATCCAACAGCGCCTCCTTGAGCGCTTCCCGTCGATTAGCCGGATCCATCTGGTAGGTTTTCTTATCGCCAAACTGCGGGGCGGAATCTAGGGCATCCCGAAAGGGGCCGTAATAGGCCGAGGCATATTTGGCACTGTAGGCCAGGATGCCCGTTTGCCAAAATCCAGCCGCATCCAGGGCTTGGCGAATGGCCCCCACTCGGCCGTCCATCATGTCGGACGGGGCCACAAAATCCGCCCCTGCGGCCGCTTGCATCAGGGCCTGTTGGGTCAAGACCGCCACGGTTTCATCATTCAAAATCCGTCCCGCCTCATCCACAATTCCATCGTGGCCATGGGTGGTGTAGGGATCGAGGGCCACATCCGTAAAGACCAATAGATCGGGAAAGGCGGCTTTGATGGCTTTGACGGCCCGGGGCACAAGGCCGTTGGGGTTGTGGCTTTCGGAGCCGATCGCGTCCTTTTGGGCGGGCGGAATCACGGGAAACAGGGCGATCGCCCCAATGCCCACCCCTTGAACCATCTGCAACTTTTCCAACAACCGATCGAGCGATCGGCGATCGCAACCGGGCATTGAGGGAATTGGCTCCACCAGCCCCGTCCCTTCCATCACAAACACCGGATAGATCAAGTCTTGGGCCGTCAACACCGTTTCCGCCACCATTCGCCGCAGGGTGGCCGATCGGCGCAATCGCCGTGGCCGCGCGATTGGTTCCGCTGTTGGCTCCAGGATTGGTTCCAATGTGGATTCCGGGGCGATCGGGTCTGTGGTCTGGGTGGTCGGTGAAATGGGGGTGACGGTCATTAAAACACTCCGATTTTCAAAAGTCGTTTTCAAAAGTCAGTGCGATCGAGATGGCGCGGTTCGAGACGGTGCTGTTAGAGACGGTGTGGTTAGGTATGGCGCGATCGATGGGTCAGCCTCTCGCTTCAGCCGGCATCAGCGATCTGTATTAGCGATCTGCATCAGCAATTTGATGCAAAAGTGATTGTATGAGAATGATTATCATTATAATTTCTCAAGGGAAATTCAAGCCAGTTGCTCCAAATAACTGGTCTGATGCCAACCCAAGTCATGGAGCCAATGCTGGTTTCTAGGGCTGGATGGGTTGCGCCGCCCAAACTCTGAATCTCTTCAACCTGCACGCTCACCTACCCGATCGGGCTGGGTGGGCGTTTCCCAATCCACTCCAATTCACCGCGATCTCAATTCCTATGACCCTTTCGATCGAGTCACCTCGGCCCAACCTGATCACCACGGCGGCCAAACCCCCCGTCAGCCAGGCCGAGATGGAGCAAGCTGTGCGGACGCTGTTAATTGGATTGGGGGAAGATCCCGATCGCGAAGGCCTGCGCGACACCCCCAAGCGAGTGGTCAAAGCCTTGCAGTTTCTGACTTCGGGCTATCGACAATCCCTAGATGAACTGCTCAATGGTGCTGTTTTTCACGAAAACGCCAATGAGATGGTCTTGGTGCGCGATATTGACCTGTTTAGCTCCTGTGAGCACCACATCCTGCCGATCATTGGCCGGGCCCACGTGGCCTACATTCCTGATGGCCGAGTGATTGGCCTGTCCAAAATTGCTCGGATTTGCGAAATGTATGCCCGACGGCTCCAGGTGCAAGAGCGGCTGACGGCCCAAATTGCCGATGCGATTCAAGGGTTGCTGATGCCCCAAGGAGTGGCCGTGGTGGTGGAAGCAACCCACATGTGCATGGTGATGCGTGGGGTGCAAAAGCCAGGATCCTGGACTGTGACCAGCGCGGTGCGTGGAGTGTTTGCGGAAGATCCGAAAACCCGCCAGGAATTCATGGATTTGGTGATGCACCAACGAGGATTCCGCGCCTAGATCTCTAGGCTCTAGATTTTTAGGCTAGGTCTCTAGGCCTGGGTCTCTGGGCCTGGGTCTCTAGGCTACAGATCTAGAAGTCTCTTGCTGGCGGCGATATTTGGGGGGCTGTTGGCCCCCTGCCAGCCAATCTGGTCTTTTGAGGTGGCTGATTAGACCTCTTGCACGAATCAGCTCGTTGCCCTCATCCCCCAACCCCTTCTCCCAAGGTGGGCGAAGGGGAGCCAGAACTGCTGGGTTACGGCGATCTCGTGGCGGGTGATCAAGTCCCTCTCCCGACTTGGGAGAGGGATTTAGGGTGAGGGTCTTGATTAATGCAAGAGGTCTATTGGGCCAAATTAGGCAACCCCAATCCATCGCCGCCAGGGCTGTAACCAGCAAGGAATTGATCAAAAAAGGGATGAATCCAATAAAGAATTCAGAAATCAAAAATAGAGCAGTAAAAATAGAGCAGTAAAAAATAAAAAAGGACTGCCTAGGCAGCCCTGGATGATTCCTTAGGTGATGGATTCTTTAGAGATCGAAGGGAAACTTAATGTTGATTGACCAAAAGAAGACTTGCTGAGAACGGATCCCCTGAAAAATGAGAATCCGTGAGTCTTGGGGTGGTGGGTCAATTACAGGTTGGTGAGCCAAGTTACAACGCCATGGCCGGTGACCAATTCCACAGCCAGGGCAGACAGGAAGCCAATCATTGCCAGGCGGCCGTTCAGTTGTTCGGCGTATTGGGTGAAGCCCACACGCTGCACGTCGTCTACATAGACCTTGGGTTCAACGGCGAAGTTGTTCAAACGACCCAGTTCTTCCGTGGTGTAGCCGCGTTGCGTCATGGTGGTTGCTCTCGGTTGGGGTGCTGTAAACAATTGTAACTGCTTTTTAAGAAATGTAAAGAGGTTTGTAACTCGTTTTTAACTCAGGGGCTGCCCGATCGCCCCGTGATCCCAAATACCAACGCAAAACTGCCCGATCGCCCTCGGCCACCCATGCCACAATAGTCACTGGTTTTGCCGGATCGTGACGATTACTCTGGGGCCGTTTGTTGGCTGCATCCGTCACTGGCTGCATTCCCCGCCACCAGCCCCAGCCCGATCGCCCGGCCAGACAACTTTTGAACGTCCTGTCTTGTAACACAGGCTTGTGCGATGGAACCGCTTTACGAGTATGCGTGGCTCGTGCCGGTCTTGCCGTTGCTTGGTGCAGCGCTGGTCGGCCTGGGTCTGATTTCCTTTAACCAATTCACCAACAAGCTGCGGCAAATTAACGCGATCGTCATCCTCACCACGATCGGTGGGGCCATGACCATGGCCTTTGCCCTGTTTTGGAGCCAACTCAACGGCCACGAAGCCTTCGCCCGCAGCATCGAATGGGCAGCCGCCGGAGACTTCCACATCACGATGGGCTACACGATCGACCACCTGAGCGCCCTGATGTTGGTGATTGTCACCACCGTGGCGTTCTTGGTGATGATCTACACCGATGGCTACATGGCCCATGATCCGAGCTATGTGCGGTTCTATGCCTACCTCAGCCTGTTCAGCTCCTCGATGCTGGGCCTGGTGATCAGCCCCAACCTGGTTCAGATCTATGTGTTCTGGGAACTGGTGGGGATGTGCTCCTATTTGCTGATCGGCTTTTGGTTCGATCGCAAACCCGCCGCCGAAGCCTGCCAAAAGGCCTTCGTGACCAACCGGGTGGGTGACTTTGGCCTGTTGTTGGGGCTGTTGGCGCTCTACTGGTGTACCGGCAGCTTTGACTTCAACGTGATGGGCGATCGCCTGCAAGAGCTGGTGTCTTCCGGCTCCCTGAGCGCGGGCGTGGCCAGCCTGTTTTGCATCCTCGTATTCCTCGGCCCCGTCGCCAAGTCTGCCCAATTCCCGTTGCATGTCTGGCTACCGGACGCAATGGAAGGCCCCACGCCGATTTCTGCCCTGATCCACGCGGCAACGATGGTGGCGGCGGGTGTGTTCCTGATTGCTCGGATGATTCCGGTGTTTGAAGGGCTGCCCGACGTGATGACCGTGATCGCCTGGACGGGTGGTTTCACGGCCCTGCTGGGCGCTTCGATCGCGATCACCCAAAACGACATCAAAAAAGGCCTCGCCTACTCCACCATGTCCCAGTTGGGCTACATGGTGATGGCCATGGGCGTTGGCGCATCCAGCGCCGGGATGTTCCACCTAATGACCCACGCCTACTTCAAGGCGATGCTGTTCCTCGGTTCCGGCTCCGTGATCCACGGGATGGAAGCGGTGGTGGGCCACAACGCCGTGTTGGCGCAGGATATGCGCTTGATGGGCGGTTTGCGGAAATATATGCCGATTACGGCGGGCACGTTCTTTATTGGAACGCTGGCCATTTGCGGAATTCCGCCCTTTGCCGGGTTCTGGTCGAAGGATGAAATTCTGGGTCTGACCTTTGAGGCCAACCCTGCTCTCTGGGCGATCGCCTGGGTCACGGCCGGTGTGACCGCGTTCTACATGTTCCGGATGTACTTCAACACCTTTGAAGGCGAATTCCGGGGCAATGACAAGGCGATCCAAGAACAACTGCTGGCGGCGGCCGCTGTGCCCGTGCCCGTGGAAGTGGCCCCGAACTTCGGGCCCGGCGCGATGGATCCCAAGGAACTGAGCCACGACCACGACCATCACCACGCCCACGAGCCGCACGAGTCGCCCACCACGATGGTGTTGCCTCTGGTGGTGTTGGCGATTCCCTCGATGCTGATTGGGTTGCTGGGTGTGCCCTGGAACAACTTGTTTGAGCATTTCCTGGAGTCGCCCCACGCCGCCGAGCACGCGGAGCACGCCTTTAACCTCACCGAGTTTTTGGTGATGGGCGGCAACTCCGTGGGCATTGCGCTGATCGGGATTACCTTGGCTTCCTTGATGTATTTCAAGAAGTCGATCGACCCCAGCGCGATCGCCCAAAAGATTCCCTTCTTCTATCGCCTGTCCCTGAACAAGTGGTACTTCGATGAAATCTACGATCGACTGTTTGTCCAAGGCAGCCGCCGCCTGGCCCGCCAGGTGATGGAAGTGGATTTCCGAATCGTCGATGGCGCGGTGAACCTGACCGGTTTCGTCACCCTGATTTCCGGCGAAGGTCTGAAGTACTTCGAGAACGGTCGCGCCCAGTTCTATGCGTTGATCGTGTTTGCGGCGGTTTTGGGCTTCGTGGTGCTATCGGGCATCACGGGCTAGCGGTCTTTTGCTTTGTGGTGCTCTCGGGTATCACCCATTAACAACTGAATTGACGGTTGAACGACCTGTTGAATTGCCGGTCAATTCATCACCCCCTGAACTGGTTCCTGGTTCAGGGGGTTTTTTGTTGAGCGATCCAAACCCTTGAACTCAGCCTGATAGAAATTCCAGTGTCCCCACGTAGAGCTAGGGAATTTTCCCCAAACCCATGACAGCCAACAAAGCTTGATTGTTGAACTGTTAGTGGCTAATGGTGAAGTATTTGGGGGGGAGGGCTGACAACACTCTACCGATAGTGAATCTGAATTTGCTAGACTCGGAATATGTTCATACTTAAGTGTTATTAAGTGCCTTTTTTTACACCAATTTGCTGGTGCTCGTGGTTGCCCCCTGGTTGTCATCACAAACCTTCGCGACTGATGAGCCAGAATTGGCAGAACTTGTCAGGAATTGGCGCTGACCAATGCAAATCCCTACTGAATTGATGTTGATTAAGTTGCTCAACTGTAATCATCAAGCAGCGGCCCTCAACAGCGATCACACAGCTATCACTGAGACTGATGGCTGCGATTTCAGTGAGTGAAGGTTCCGGGCTAATGCGGCAGGTTGGTGATCAGTTTGGAATGAGCAATTTCCAACATTCAACCCCATTTAACGTATTGTTTCTGTTTCATTGCATCTACAACCGATGGGTTTTCGGCACAACTCCACCATGGACGCTCTCCTGCCCTCCTCTCCTCTTTCTGCCATGAGCGATCGATCTGCCAGCCGCCATCAGTCCGATTCTCAGGGACTGGGAGCTTCGCCTGCGCCCAAGGGTGAACTTCCAAGCCGTTTAACGGTTCCGCAAATTCAAGACATTATTTTTCAACACCTGATTCGATCGGTGCAGAATCTTTCGCCGGAGGAAGTTCTGCACGAATTTTGCTGCTTGTTTATCAACTGCTGTGACACAACCGATAGCAAGCCTTTACATGCTTTATATCAACTGGTTTTTCTCAATAATCAAGAGGCCTTTCAAACTACTCTCAAGCGGTCTTGCTACATCTTGATTAATAACTGGGCTAGTCGTCGGAATGAGGCTTTTATTTATCGCCTGATTGCGATGTTTGAGCATTCCCATGAACATAGTGATAGCGCGTCCTTGTCGTTGAATCGGGTGCGCCAGTGGGTTGCGGATTTCATTAGTAGTAATGACTATGATGAGCTAAAACTTTTCATTGCGCGTCACGAACTGGATCACTCCCAAGCTTCTGACCAAAGCCAGTCGGAAATGACGGCCACGCGCACTCGATTACAGTCCGATCAGATCACGGAAACTGCCATTGCGCCCGAGGAGCAGCATTGGAGCAGTCGTTATGTGGGACAACTATTGGTGGCTCAATCGGTGGATCCCAACAATCCCTTGGAGCAACGGGAAGCGGCGGCGGCCTATGCGCGACAGTGGCGGGAGCGTTTTAAGTTTGATTTGGCGATGTATATGGCCAAGTCTCAATCGAGCCGGAGCGATCGAGAGCGCCTGAAAAATCCAACCAATTTGGGTGATCAGGTGCTCAAAATTGTGAAGTCAATTGTTTTGCGGACGGGAAAATATAGCTACTCCAGTTTGGCCAATTTGTTTTTGCAACAAACGGAAGGGCTGAGGTATCACGGCTATAAAAAAAGTCTGCTGAAATACATCATCTTGGAAAGTACCCAAGATCACATGACGAAGGTGGTTCGCCAAAAGTTACAAGACAAGTTAGCGAGCTTGCTGGCGGAACATCATGATGAGGTGATTACGGAAGATTTGCAGGCGGAGACCTGCCGCCACTTAATTCAGTTTCTGACGACGGAAGATTTGCATAATCCCTCGCGGCTTTTTCTGCTCATTTTGTCGAATGGCAGTGCGTTAACGCTGACCATTTTTCTGTTGAAGTTGGTTTTGATTGCCCCCAGCACCCGATCGCACTTGGATTTGTGTATTGCGCGATTGGTGAAATATTACGAACAGTTTGATGAGGAAAAATGTCGCTGGGCCATTTATTTCTTTGACATTTTCAATGTGACGTTTGCAATTTACACGGAAAATGTCCAGTACAACCTGGTTTCGATCGATGGGCCGGAGCCATTACCCTTGGCCCCGGAAACCACCCAGAAGGAAGATCGGGTGGTGTTCGAAGGGTTGTATGACAATGAGTTGCGCCGCAGCCTGCGATCGGCCCAGTTAGATCGCTATCGGCTGTTTTTGCAAATGGCTCCCCATGCTCAGTTGCCGTCCACGGGGGATTTGTTGGAAACGGATCCGGTGCTCGCGGATTCGCTGATTGCCGATGGGCCCGATCACTAGGGGGCTTCAGGCCCTTTGCGTTTGGTGATCGTTTCCGTTTCGATCGAGCCGTCCTCTTGCACCCAAGCCAGCCGCCCGATGCGACGGGCCCGGGCGCGATCGCGGGCCGACTCCCGCGTCACGGTGGCTTGCAAGTCCAATTCCACCCGAATCAAGCTGGGGGCTTCCGTGCGCAGACGACGGGCATAGACAAAGGCCGCGGCCCGGGCGCGCGGCCCCGCTGGAACCACTAACCAGTCACTGGCGGGCAGTTGATTGGGCAGGCGCTCTCCGCTGGAAAGGACGCGGTGCAAAGGTTCCAGGTTTAAGCAAAAGCCAATGCCGGGATAGCTGTTGCCGTCGGGGTCGTATAGGCCCAGCAGTTGATCGTAGCGCCCCCCTTGGCCGAGGATTTCGTGACCGGTGTCGGCGCTGCTGATCGCTTCAAAGACGATGCCAGTGTAGTAGTCAAAGGTTTGAATGAGGCTCAGATCCAGGACGATCGGCAGGGTTTGTTCGGTGGCTCGACCGTAATCTTGCAGCAGGTCAACGGTGGTTTTGAGCCGATCGAGCATGGCTTGCTGGTCGGGGGTTAAGTCCAGTTGGCCCACCTGTTGAATCACGTCCATGGGGCGGCCGCGCAGATCAAACAAAATCAAAGCCCGATCGCGCAGGGCGGGGTCAAGGGGCATGGCTTCGATGGCCAGGCGATCAAGCCGCGCCATGGCTGAACGCACCCGATCTCGCCAGGGTTGGGGGAAGGGTTCCAGGAGCGATCGGGTTAAGCCCGCCTCACTCAAAAGCAAATGCCAATCGGCCACGCCCGATCGCTCCAGGCAGTCCGTCAGCAGCAACAGCACCTCCACATCAGCCGCCACGCCCCCAACACCCAACAGCTCCACCCCCGATTGGAAAAACTCCTGCTGGCGGCTGGCGCTGCCCTTGGGGGGCTTGCGAAACACATTGGCGCTGTAGCAAAGGCGCTGGGGGTGAGTCACGCCGGCCATGCGGGTAACGGCGGCCCGGGCGATCGAAGCCGTCAGCTCCGGCCGCAGCCCCAGATCCTCACTTTCGCTGTCATAGATTTGAATCACCTTGTCCCGGCGCACCGAACCGCCCGCCACCAATGCATCGACCCGTTCCAGGGTGGACGTGACAATCCACTGATAGCCCCAGCGCTGAAACACATCTTGCAGCTTGGTTTCGATCCAATGCTTCTGGGCCACATCAAGGGGCAACAGATCGCGCGCGCCGGTCGGGGGTTGGTGAATTGCCATGGTGTCAGGGGGGAAACGAAATCGATCGGGCAGTGAACATCGGCCCCCTACTTCTTACGGCCAAACAGGCCCCCAAACAACCCACCGCCGGGTTTATCTTTGCCGCCCCCGATCGTTTTGGGCTGTGGTTTGTTGGGTTTGGCGGTTTGGCCCGTGGCTTGGCCCGTGGCTTGGCCGCCCGTGGCGCGATCGAGTTCCTGCTTAGCGGCCAGGGCGATCGCATTGCGCGGATCAATCGCCAACGCCCGTGTCAAATGCACCTTGGCCAAGGTTCCTTGCTTTTGAGCCAAATACACCTTGCCCAACCAGGCATGGCAATCGGCATTGTTCCCATCAATCTTCAGCGCATCCTTCAACTCCTGCATCGCCATCGCAAATTGGCCCTTTGCGGTTAATTCCTCCGCCCGTTGCAAAGCCCGCACCACAAACTGCGTATTGCTGGCGGCCCCTTCTCGGGCCCCCGTGGTTTCCCCGCCGCTGGTGGGAGGGGATGCTGGTCGCTGGGCCGGCGGCGGGGGAGCAGCGGCCGGACGCGCTGGGCTGGCGCTGCCCGATGTGGTTTTGAGCAGGTAAACCAAATTCAGTTCGCTAATTTCGGCAATCCGGTTCAGCACCTGTTCCAAATCGTCGTATTGGTTGGCCGTGAGGGTTTGTAACGCCTTGAGATAAGTACCCTGTACATTGGCAGCCTGACTTAGCTCGCGGGCCAGGGCCCCTTGGATGGCCACCTTGTTGGCCTGCTGGGGCAAGCGGCTATGCAACGTGCGCAACACGGCCTCGTAATCTGCCCGCTTGGCATCGTTGGAGAGGGTAGCGTAGGCGGGGTTCACCAGCCGCGACATCAGTTGCTGGGCATAGGCTTTGCCCTGAGCATTGGCAGCGGAGCAGGTGTCGGGATGCAGTCGGGGGGCAATTTGTAAAAACCGCTTGCGCACGGTTTTGGGATCTGTCCCCAACGGAATGCCCAGGATGGCATAGTGATCCGTCACATCGTGACCAAAAAGCCCTCGTTGAATCTCGAATGACATAGCGCGCCGCCGGTGCTGTGAGTCGCTAAAGGGGGATGGGAGCAGGAGAAGTAGACGAGACAGGGGCAGAGCCTGGCCGGATAGAGCCGGGCTGAATGCCGTTGGGATGGATGCAGCCTGAGGGGCAATCGGAAAGATCGCCGTTGAATTGCTATTTGGTTAATCGCTATCTAGTAGTGTATCGGGTTCCTGGGTTGACCATGGTGATCAGTGACTATGGTGATCTGGGTTGCGGGTGGGGACTGAGGAATCTGGCGGTTGATTAACCCCCAATGGGCCCTATTGACCAACTTTCGGCCAGGTGGCAGGGGGCTGGTGCCACAGGTCAAGCTTGGGAACCGTTGCCAGGGCCGCACAGAGTTGATCATGTAGGTGGCCGTTGGTGGCCACGAGTCGGCCGCTGCTGGGATTGACGGGGCTGCCATCGTAGGCGCTGACTTGGCCGCCAGCCTCTTGCACTAACACGATGCCGGCGGCAATGTCCCAGAGGGAGAGGCCCCGTTCCCAATAGCCATCCAACCGCCCACAGGCCACATAGGCCAGGTCGATCGAGGCGGATCCGCCGCGTCGTACCCCTTGGGTTAAGTGGGTGAGGTAGCAGAATTCAGGATAGTTGGTGTCGTTGGTGTCGCGGCGATCGTAGGCAAAACCGGTCACCAATAGGCTGCGGCTTAGTTGATCGGTGCGTGATACCCGCATTGGGATCCGATCGCGCGTGGCCCCGAGTCCTTTGGCCGCTCTAAACAGTTCCCCGCGCTCGGGATCGGCCACGACCCCAACGATCGGTTGACCCTGAAAGAGCAGCCCGATCGAAACGGCAAAAAATGGGTATTGGTGAGCAAAATTGGTGGTTCCATCCAGGGGATCAATCGCCCAAAGATAGTCACTGTTTTGGGTTCCCCCGATCGCCCCGGACTCTTCCGCCAAAATGGGAATTTGCGGACAGTGGCGACTCAGTACCTCAATGGTGGCGGTTTCCGAGGCGCGATCGGCCGCAGTCACCAGGTCGCCCGATCGCCCCTTTTCCTCGGCCTCAATTTTGCCCAAAAACGATCGCACCACTGCCGCTCCGGCCAGGGCCGCTTCCGTGGCAATTTCCAGCAGTCGTTGCAACGTTGCCTGATCCGGTAACTGACTCATGCTTCAATCCGACGTTGTTTAAGGTTATGCATCCTGCAAAAGCTGTTGATTAACCTCGCAGTCTGTTTCCGCCAGTTAGGAGGGGTTTTGGCGACGGAATTCGCTGGGCCGCAACCGCATGGGCGATCGGGGATCCCAAACACCCAACTCCAAAATCCGCGCATATTCCTGGGCGTAGAAAATGCGGCGATCGTACTTCAGCAGTCCCGATCGACTGGCCGGAACCGCATAGCCCGCCTTGGTCAGTTGCTCATTCACAAGCTGCCCATCCCGCCAAACATAGGCCAAGAGCCGACCGAGGCGATCGCGTGCTTCCCCGGACTCAAATTCCAACCAAACCGTTTGCCCCGCCACCAACTCCATCAGGGTTTGTTGGGCCTTAATCCCCCAGGGCTGTTGGCGCAAGTCCGGAGCATCAATGCCCAGAAGGCGGACGGTTTCCAGCCGCTTGGCATCGGCTCCCGTGCCGCGCACCTCCAGGGTGTTACCGCTGGGCACGCGGTTCACCACCACCTGCACCCCGGTGAGGGCCGAATTGCCACAACCGGTGAGCAACCCCAGGATCAGGCCAAGGGCGATCGCCCTTGGCCAAGGCTGGCTGCGAATGACTTGCGGGAGTGGCCCGGTGCGGGGTTGAGTGGGTATGTTGGCGAGCTGTTTGGGGCTGGTGGCTGTCCCGATGCGTGGGATTGCTGATGGGGTCGCGAATGGGCTGGTTGATGGGGTGCTCGATCGCCCTTGGGGCAATGGTTGACCCCGATCCAATGGCTTAATCTTCATCCAGGGGCAGGCCGCGGCGGACTTTGCCCTTGCCAAAATAGCGGCCAAATTGCAGTTCATATACTTCGTCTTCGTCCTGGGTTTCCACCACCAGATCCGATTCGGCATAGCTGACACAAAGCAAGGCATAGCCCCGATCGCGCAAAGCAGGCGACAGGCCCATGGCCTCCGGCTGGCTCAGTTTGCCTTCCAGCACGCGCACCGCACAGGCCGTGCAAGCCCCGTTGCGACAGGAAAAAGGTAGTGTTGCCCCTTGATTTTCTGAGGACTGCAAAATGTAGCGATCGCCGGGCACTTGCACTTCATGAACCGTGCCCCGCTGGCGGTTATGAATCCGCACCCGATAGGTTTGGGTGGCGGTCGATCGATCTTCAGCACTGTAGGTCATGGGGGATTTGGGCATCTAGGGGCCAACCAGCACAGCGCGATCGGGTCGCAGGGATTGCCGCCGCGCTGAAGCTAGATTTTATCGTTCTCTTCCCATAACCGGCATCAGCCTGATAAGATAACGTCCTGTCATCTGGAGAGATGGCCGAGCGGTTGAAGGCGCAGCACTGGAAATGCTGTTTAGGGGTAACTCTAACGAGGGTTCGAATCCCTCTCTCTCCGTTTCTGCGATCGCGTTTTGCGATCGAGCGACCTAAACCACAAGAACGACGCTGTACTAAGCTGGCAGAGTCGTTTAGTTGCCAATCAGTTGCCAAAGTTGTCATGGTGACATCTGCCAATCAGACTCCTGAGCAGTCTGCCAATTCGGCCTTGGGTGATTCCAGCGACGGAGCAGCCCCCATCAGGGCGATCGCCCTAGAGCAGCACGAGGTGCAAAACAGCGTGCGCCAGGCGGGAATTAATCCCAATTTCTGGTATGCGGTGGCTTGGTCTAGCCAGTTGGCAGCGGGGCAAGTGTTGGGCGTGGAAGTGTGGCAGCAAAAAATAGCCCTCTATCGGGATCGATCGGGAGCCGTCCAGGCCCTCGAAGATGCCTGCCCCCATCGCGGCGTGGAACTGAGCCGGGGCAAGGTGATGGGCGACCATCTCGCCTGTCGTTACCATGGCTGGGAGTTTGACGGAGCGGGCCAATGTCGCAAAATTCCTTACTTGCCACCGAGCCAAAAGCTGCCCTGTGCCCAAGCCCAGAGCTATCGAGCGGTCGATCGCTACGGGATCATTTGGGTGTTTCCCGGCGACCAGAGCCTAGCGGATCAAATGCCGCTGCCGGAAATTCCTGAATTTGACGATCCCCAATGGCTGGCCGTGCCGGTGACGGGACAGTTTCGGGCCCATTTTTCGGTTTGTAATGAAAACTCGATGGATGTGTTCCACGGGTTTTTGCACGAAGAATTGCAGGGCTGGTTTGATCCGGTGTTGCTGAAGCTCAAGGACGAAGGCAACGCGATCGTGGCCGATTACCAAGTGTCCTATAAGGGGCAAATGGCCAAGTTTTTGGGCTTTACGGAGTCGGCCGATCAAGTCACCACCAAAACCGTGACGGTGCAATATCGCTATCCGCACTTTTTCAGTCGCCTAGAAGGGGTTTCGAGCCTTTATCTAATGCGCCTGCCGGTGGGGCTGCGGGAGAGCCGATCGTTTGCGATTTTCTTTTTGCGGTTAGGGCTGCCCGGTTGGCTGGTGCAGGCGTTGCGGCCCTGGGCTGCCAAGCTCATTGAGCAAAAAATCTTTATGCGCTTTCTGAATCAAGACATTGAAATGATGGAAAGCGAGCAACGGGCGATCGATCGCGATCCGCAACGGCGGTATGTGGAAATCAATCCGGCAATTATTGCGGTTCAGCGCATGATTTTGCGCCAATATCAGCAATTTTTGAACGGCCAAGCCAAACCCTCGCGGTGAAGCAACGCCAACAAACAAACTGGATCGCCAACCCGAAGCGGAGCAGAAACCTTAAGCGGATCGAAAATTTGTGATCTACATCACTCTTTGATCCTGAACGGGGGATCACCACAGCGTCCCAATCACAACCGAATTGCCCCCATGCCCAAACTCGCGATCGGGGCCAGAAAACCTTGACAGAGACCTAGCTTCCAATCCCGATCAATCGGTAAACTAGGTTACGATCGCACCGATCGAAGTCATGTTGTGGTAGAGCTTTCCTTCGATGTGATCGTTTGCCCACCGTTTACTCTTCGCCTTTAGAGGTTCCTGCTCGTGCGATCGCGAAACGCTTCCCAAATTGACTCTTCGATCGTGCCTGTGACGCGGCGCACGGGCGCTTATGCTCTGCTCGATAGCCTGTGCCGTCATGGTGTGAAGCACATTTTCGGCTATCCCGGCGGCGCGATCCTGCCGATCTATGACGAACTCTACGGCTTTGAAGTATCGGGCCAACTGAAACATATTTTGGTGCGCCATGAACAGGGCGCGGCCCACGCGGCGGATGGTTACGCCCGCGCCACCGGTCAGGTAGGGGTTTGCTTCGGAACTTCTGGCCCCGGAGCCACCAACCTGGTGACGGGGATTGCCACGGCCCACATGGACTCGATTCCCTTGGTGGTGATTACAGGCCAAGTACCGCGCACGGCGATCGGGACTGATGCGTTCCAAGAAACGGATATTTGGGGCATTACGCTGCCGATCGTTAAGCATTCCTACGTGGTGCGCGATCCGGCCGATATGGCGGCGATCGTGGCGGAAGCGTTCTATATCGCCTCTTCCGGTCGTCCGGGCCCGGTGCTGATTGACGTGCCCAAGGATGTGGGCCTGGAAGAATTTGACTATGTGCCGGTGGAGCCAGGATCGATCCGGCCGGCGGGCTACAAGCCGACCGTGAAGGGCAACCCGCGCCAAATCACCCAGGCGATCGAACTGATTCGCCATAGTCAGCGTCCCTTGCTCTATGTGGGTGGCGGGGCGATCGCGGCTGGGGCCCACGCGGAAATTGCCCGTTTGGCCGACCATTTCCGCCTGCCCACCACCACGACTCTGATGGGTAAGGGGGCCTTTGATGAGCATCACCCTCTGGCCTTGGGCATGTTGGGGATGCATGGCACGGCCTACGCCAACTTCGCCGTGACCGAGTGCGATTTGTTGATTGCGGTGGGGGCGCGGTTTGACGATCGCGTCACCGGCAAGCTCGATGAGTTCGCCAGCCGTGCCAAGGTGATCCACATCGACATCGACCCGGCCGAGGTGGGCAAAACCCGCGTGCCCGATGTGCCGATCGTCGGTGATGTGAAGCAAGTGCTGATTGAACTGCTCGATCGGGTGCGGGAGCTGGAAATCGTCAGCGATCCGGCCCAAACGGCCGCTTGGCACACCCGCATCAACCAATGGAAAACTGACTATCCCTTGGTAGTCCCCAGCTACGACAACGAAATCGCCCCCCAAGAAGTGATCGTCGAACTGGGTCGCCAAGCCCCCGATGCTTACTACACCACCGATGTGGGGCAGCACCAAATGTGGGCGGCGCAGTTCCTGAAGAACGGCCCCCGTCGTTGGATTTCCAGCGCTGGCTTGGGAACCATGGGCTTCGGGATTCCGGCGGCCATGGGCGCGAAGGTGGCCTTGCCAGATCACCAAGTGATTTGTGTGGCCGGCGATGCCAGTGTGCAAATGAACATTCAAGAGCTGGGAACCCTGGCCCAGTTTGGAATCAACGCCAAGACCGTGATTGTGAACAACGGCTGGCAAGGGATGGTGCGCCAATGGCAGGAAGCCTTCTATGGTGAGCGCTACTCGTCGTCCAACATGGAAGTGGGGATGCCCGACTTTGGCAAGTTGGCCGAAGCCTTTGGCATCAAGGGCATCTTGGTGACGGAGCGCAGCCAGCTTGCGCCGGCCGTCGCAGAAATGCTGGCTTATGATGGCCCGGTGCTGTTGGATGTGCGGGTGCGGCGCGATGAAAACTGTTACCCGATGGTGGCTCCTGGTAAGAGCAATGCCCAAATGTTGGGTTTGCCGGAAGTGAAGCGGGAAACCCCCGTGAGCCACCAAACTTGCACCAACTGTCAGACGGATAATCACCCGAGCCACCAGTTCTGTTCCCATTGCGGGGCCAAGCTGTAGGGCTTGAGAGTTGGCTAGTAGCGTGACAGGCTTAAGGCATTGGGTCAAAGTTGCGGAGCCAGTCGTGGTAACAAGGGGCTTAAGCCCCTTGCTGCTTAACGATTAGGTGACGGTAACAGTCATGTGCTTTGACCAAGCGAATTAAGGTAGCCGCGCTACTAGGAACTGTTGAAAAAGCCTGTTGGATCTATTGGATCTATCAGAGTTGGCTCTAGTTGGCTCTAATAGACCGCTTTCGATGGGTCTATCCGATCAAAAACAATCAACAGGTTTCAACGGCCCGGCTCGCAATCACTGCCCAAGTCTGAAATTACAGCGGCGATCGACCCATTCTCCATACCCAGATCTACGCGATCGGGCTGGAGGTGAGTTGGTGGCCGCTCTTTGTTGTGGGTTTGGATTCCCGGTTTCCCGGTTGCCCGATTGCCTGGCCCTTGCTGACGATCGCGTTATGGATCGTGCTCTTCAATCTATTTGATCTATTCAGTTTGATCTATTCAATGTTTGTTTGATGATTTGATCGATACTCCTCCTGGATATGGTTGCCATGCCCTCTGATTCGCCCTGCAATTCCCAAGCCCCATCCCCGATCGCCCCTGGAACCCCGATCGAGACTGAAACACCCAAGCGGCAATTACGGATAGAAAATAACGATCTAAGTAATGATTTATACATCTCATGGGAGGACTATCACCGGGCGATCGAACGGTTAGCCTGTTCAGTGCATCAATCGGGCTGGGCATTTGACCAAATTGTCTGTTTAGCCCGTGGGGGCCTGCGAGTGGGTGATATTTTCTCGCGCCTGTTTCACAAACCCTTAGCCATTCTGTTTGCCAGTTCCTATGCCGGAGAGTTGGGGCGGGAACGGGGGCAGCTCAAATTTGCCCAAAGCTTGGCTATGACGGGCGATCGCCTGGGGCCGAGGGTGTTGGTGGTGGATGATTTAGCCGACTCGGGAGCAACCCTGAAGGCTTCGATTCAGTGGCTGCGCGATCGCTACGATCTCAGCGACCTGCGCACGGCCGTGATTTGGTACAAGGGCTGTTCATCGATCGCCCCGGATTATTACGACTGTTATTTACCCCATAATCCCTGGATTCATCAGCCATTTGAGCGCTATGACGTGATGGAACTGGCTGAGCTTGCTTCCTCGATCGAGGCAGATTAATCAAAGTTAACGACAATTCATGGGGCGATCGCATGACCGGGGGGCACTATTGGGGCATGTTACGCTTGAGGCGGAGCCTGAAATCTCGAAAATTCTCCGTAATTACTCGGATGACAAATCCAGTGCCATAATATTCTGAACATGACCAGATTCAACGATGGCAACCCCCTAGGGGGCTAAACCCCACTGAACCCTCCGTTAACTCTGTAATAACGTGGATGGTCAGTTCCGTTGCTTCGTTGCAATCCAGTTCCTTTCCTTCTCTGGTGGTTCCCGAATTCGGCTTTTGCGGAGGGACGCATCTGGATTCTGCCCTGCCATGATCGCGCTCCCGCTTGTATCCCTTGTCGTAGTAGAGGTTGGCTATGGAGAATCAACCGTCTCCCAGCACAGATCGATCGGTCTCAGGACAGCCAGCAGCGCGGCCCCGGTCGATCGGCCTTAAGCCCCTGGGTCAATACCTTGTGGAGGCGGGTTTGCTCGCGCCCGCTCAAGTCACGGTTGCTCTGAATGATCAGAGTGTGACGGGGTTGCGGTTTGGGGAAATTTTGTCGAAACGGGGTTGGGTTCGCGAGCAAACCATCGAATATTTCATGGACAAAGTGATCGAGCCGGAACGTCGATCGCTCCGTCAGTCCATGGCTGTGGCAACCCAGCGCACCAGTGCCGCCCGGGCCGCCGCGCCCGCCAGTCCCCACCGCAAAGGGTTTGTGCGATCGGCCTCGACCTCGGTGGAACCTAACAAGCGGCCCCCGGCTCCCCCATCTGCCAGAATGCCGATTGCTGTGTCGGATCCGGCGGGCAGTTTCCGCACCGATGATGCTAGTTTGCGCCACCGCAAGCATTACGGCCCCACCAGCGCAAAAACCACGGCGGGCTTAACTCCACCACCGCCGCCGCCGCCTTCCTTTCCACCACCGCCGCCCCCACCCGATCGCCCCCGCGATGGTGAGGAGTCCCCGGAAATTACCACCTGTAATGGTGTGTCTGCGTCCGACGATTTTCGAGACGCGGCTGAGAACTTGGTCTGGATTGGCTAGCAAGTCGCTCATGGTGCGTTAGAGCGCGACTAGGAATCATGAGGGCGTTTGGGTAGTGCCGTAATGGGTAGTGCCGTAATTCAGGCACGATCAGCTCGTGAAAGCCTTGCAATGTCAGCGCTCACTCGCTGTAAATCATCACCTCACAGGCACTCCCCAACTTCAGGCCATCCGCCCCAGCAGAGCGGGGCCTTTTTCCTATTTGGGTTAGCTTCCCAACTTGAAAGCCTCTAAGAACAGGCCGTAAACCATTCCTAATTTCAGTAAATTCAAAACCGACAGCCACAGGGGCGATCGCCCGTTAAAATCTGTAGCCCGAGCATTCCAGCGGCGATAGACCACAATGCTCACCACCTCGCAGAACACTGCCAAAATGCCCGCCATGGACAAGTCCCAGGCGGCTTCCTGGCCTGCTGTGGTGATCAAGGCGGAAGCCCCAAAGAACCCCACCAACACCGCCAAACACTGTACAGAAGTGCGCCGCCAAGGATTTTGGAGCCATCCTCCTAATCCCCGGGCGATCGCGCCTAGGAGGTTGTTGAGCCTGGTATCTTGCACGGTTTCAACGCCAGCTTCAATAGTGTTAACGCCGGTTCAATTCAATATTGCATCTCAATATTGCATTCCAATATCGCATCTCAGCATCGCCTCAACAGCGCCTTAACATCGAATCGCCACCAACTCGCCATCGAATTGCCACCAAGTCGCTACTAAATCAAGACTCAAACAAGACCCGCTAGCAGTCAGGTTCCCAGCTTGGCGGCTGCCAACAGCCTGCAATCATGAGCTGGCCCAACCCTACCCCAAACAAATCTGGGGCCGATCCTGGACTGATTCCCAACCCATCCTGAGCAGCCCTGAAAAGAGCTGAGATCTAGGAATGGGATTTGGGAATGATGATCGGGAACCGCTTGGGGAATCGCATTTTCGGCTGAACTCTCAGTCAAAGCTAGTTAAATCCTGCTAAAAAGTTCCGGCGAATTTTTGCTCAGTCTTCTCCGGATGATCCACCGCGATCGCACCAAAACGCCGCTAAAATGACGGCAGTTTTGCGCACCCATCCCCGATGATTGCGCTACGGCAGTTGCACCTAGTGGTTTTCCCCGCCGATGCGGCCGGGTCGCTGTGCTCTGCTTTCCATGGTCAGAACGGTCAGATTGGTGTCTGGGCAGCCACCCCACACCGCACTCCTAGCGGTTCTCAGAGCCTCATCAAGTGGAGATCGCCCTGCCAGAGCCACCTGAGTGCCCCTGCCCGATCGCCCATTCAGTGCGCTACTCTCTCATCAACTCTCCGCCCTTGACCCCCTTTTGAGGAATTCCGTGTCCACTCGCCATTCCAACCGCGCCTCCTCACCCTTGACCGATCGACATCCCCAAACCAACGCTACCGATATGTCTCGCTCCCCAGCGCCGCAACCCAAGCCTCGGGCCAATCGCTTCCGCTGGTTCTGGTTGTTGTTTAGCCTCTTGGGCGTGGCCACCATCTCCGCAACCACGGGGGCGTTGCTGGCCGTTTCCCTCAGTTCCCCCAGCCTCAGTCAGCGGGAATTGAGCAAAGAGGAAAAGGCGGTTTTTGGGAACAATCAACCCATTTCCAGCCTGGGTCTGCAACTGCCGCAGCTCACCCGGCCGGTCAATATTTTGGTGCTGGGGATTAAGGTCATTACCTCCGACGTGGATGATAGCCTGAGTCGCAAGTATGGCTACCATGCGCTGGTGAACTCCTTTGAGGGTCTGTCGGACACGATGTTTTTGGTGCGGTTTGACCCCAGCCAGAAAAAACTATCGGTGCTGTCGATTCCTCGGGATACGCGGGCTTGGGTGGATGGCCTGGGGATGACCAAAATTAATGCTGCTAACAGTCGTGGGGGGCCGGCCCTGAGCGCCAAGGCGGTGAGCGAGCTGCTGGGGGGTGTGCCGATCGACCGCTACATGCGGATTAATGTCCAAGGGGTGGAAAAGCTGCTGGATGCTTTGGGGGGCTTAACGGTCTATGTTCCCCGTGACATGAAGTATCAAGACGACAGCCAACACCTTTACATCAATCTGAAACAGGGACGGCAACACCTGAATGGGGAACAGGCGCTGGCGTTTTTGCGGTTCCGCCACGATGAGTATGGAGACATTGGCCGGGTCCAGCGCCAGCAGATGGCCATGCGCAGCCTGAAGGAACAGGCCCTGAACCCCACCACGCTGCTGAAGTTACCGGACATTTTGTCGGTGATTCGGGAGAATTTGGACACCAACCTCAGCATGGAGGAGATTGTGGCGCTGGCGGGCTTTGCCACTCAGGTCGATCGCCAAAATGTGCAAATGCTGGTGACTCCGGGGGATTACGGAGATATTGCCCGTTACGGCACGAGCTATTGGTTGCCCTACCCGAATCAGATTCGGGACATGATGGCTAAGCATTTTGAACATGGGGTCGGTTCCGGCGACAGTCGATCGATGTCGCAGGTGCGTGTGGCGGTGCAGGATGCCAGCGGCAATCCGGAGGCCGCTAGGGCGGTGGCGCGGCAATTAGAAGCGATGGGCTATCGCCAAACGTTTGTGGCGCGGTCTTGGAAGGAAACGATCAGCACGACGCGGGTGATTGCCCAAAATGGGGATGCGGATACGGCGGAACAGGTGAAGGCAGCGATCGGGCGGGGTGATGTGCGGGTGGATAGCTCGGGCATTTTGGGATCCGACGTGACGATTCAAATCGGCAGCGACTGGCAAGGCACGGGTTCCAACGCAAATCCTTAAGCGTCCGTTCGCGGGGCCTCGCAATTGCGGCCGCTGCAATGGCCCTTAAAATGGCCTTTTTTCCATGGGTTTTGTCATGGCTGATGTGCGATCGCCCCTAGACCACTCACCACACCAGGAAGCTCAAGCCGATCGGGGGGATTTTCCAAGATCTTCCAGGTTGCGATGGGACTGGGAATCCCATTGGTGGTGGATTCTGGGGGCGATCGTGCTGGCGGGGGCGATCGTTCGATTTTGGCACTTGGGCCACCTGAACACCTTGGTGTTTGATGAGGTTTACTTTGCCCAGTTTGCCCGCGATTACTTGGTGGGCAAACCCGTTGAAGATGGCCATCCCCCCCTCAGTAAGTATCTGATTGCGATCGGGATTGCCATCAGTGAGCATTTTCAGTGGGGGCGCGACAACACCAACCAAGCAACCGGTTCCCTGCTAGCCACGGTCAGCTATCGCTGGCTGAATGCGCTGGTGGGATCTTTGATGCCGTTGGTGGTGGCCTGGTTGGCTTGGTTAATTTCCGGGCGGCGGCTGTTGGCCCTGGTGGCGGCGGGGGCGATCGCCCTGGATGGGCTGTTTTTGGTGGAATCCCGCTATGGGTTAAACAATGTTTACCTGGTGATCTTTGGCCTGTTGGGCCACTGTGGCTGGCTGATGGCGGCGCGGGCCATGGCCGGGCGATCGCGCTATCACTGGCAGGTGTGGGCCTGGCTGGTGGTGGCGGGCTTGGGGTTTGGTTGCACAGCCAGCGTGAAGTGGAATGGCTTGGCCTTTTTGGTGGGGGCTTGGGGCAGTTGGGCCCTGTGGCGAGTGTGGCATTGGCTCGATCGCCCTGGTTTCACGACCCGGCAATCAACCGAGTCGATCGAGAATGCCGAACCACCCGAGAGCATTGAAAACAGCCCCAGTTCCCGCATGGGGCGATCGGCCGCAAATCCCTTAACACTCCTTCAGCGCTTCAGCCCGATCCAAATGGGATTGATGTTGGGGCTGCTGCCGTTGGTGATTTATTGGCTGCTGTGGATTCCCCATGCCCAAATGAATCCCGGCAAAAGCATTTGGGAATTTAACCAAGACTTGTTGCGCTACCACCATCGGGTTGGGGGTGATGATGCCCATCCCTACTGTTCCCGTTGGTTCACTTGGCCCCTGCTGTTGCGCCCGATCGCCTATTTCTATGCCCGCACCAGCGGCCCCAACGCCCCGATCGATTATCAAAACCCGATTCCCAAGGATCTCCCGGCCGGTACGCCAACGGTTTATGACGTACATGCCCTGGGAAATCCACTGCTTTGGTGGCTGACGGCGGGGGCGTTGGTTGTGGCCCTGTGGTGGTTGGGGCGGTACAGGTGGCGATCGATCGCGCAACCGGCCGCTTTGGCGAACCCCTTGGTCAGCACCGATTATTTGGAAAGTCCCGTGGTGCGGTTGGGATCCCACCGCTGGCAATTGCGGCTGATGTGGGAACGATCGGGCGCGATCGGGGCCGCCGCGCGATCGCCTGAAGTTTTGATGCTGACCTATTGCCTGGTGAACTACGGGGCGAACTGGCTGCCCTGGGCCAAGGTCTCTCGTTGCACCTTTCTCTACCACTACATGGGAGCGTTTGTGTTTTCGAGCTTGGTCTTGGCTTGGCTGCTCGATCGGCTCTGGCAATCCCGCTCCGATCGCCCCCTCTCGATCGCCGCCATGATTTTGATTGGGCTGTCTTTTCTGTTTTGGCTGCCCGTTTATTTGGGCTGGCCCCTCACCCCCTTTGACTGGCAACTGCGGATTTGGGGAATTGAGGGTGTGCGCTGGTTGCCTTACTGGATTTAACGATCTTCGGGTGGGCCGCAGCGGGTCGATCGGGTCGATCGTCCCGATCATGATCAACCGTCGCGCCGCAGGAAGTCACAAGCTGCGCCTAGGTGTATCACCCCACAAGTTCCCCCGAGAATGCCAGAATCAAACCACCGTCCTCAGCGATTCTGATGCCTGCGCGAAGGCTGTAACCCAGACTCGTTCAAGTCTCGGCACGTTTTTCATCGGAGCACTTTCGTCGGCTGCTGCAATTTGCTGCGCAGGTTTCTCTCAGCCGCAACAAATTGCAACATGGAAACCCAAGCGAGGCCTGGTTTTCCATTCCTGATCCTGACCATGCCCCACCCGCACCGTTAGACACCCTATGAAACTCGTGCAACCCATCCAGTCGATCCCGAAGCGGTTCCGACAACTACGCTTGCGCTGGTTGGTCGTGCCGCTCGTCCTGCAAGTGGCCGGGGCCGTTGGACTCACGGGATGGCTCTCACTGCGAAATGGCCAGCGGGCCGTGAATGACCTCGCGGCCAGGCTCAGTGGCGAAATTGCGGCCAAGGTGGAACAGCATGTGCAGGGGTATTTGGGCACATCCGAGCTGTTTTTGCGCATTGATGCCGCATCCGTGGCGGCGGGTAACCTCAACCTCAACGACTTCGCCGCCCTTCAGCGCTACTTTTGGCATCAGGTACACATCACACCGGCGGTCTCCACCCTCTACTACGGCAACGCGGAGGGCAATTTTTTGCAGGTTGAGCGCGGCAACCCTTCCACGGTCTCCGTGCGAACAACGGCAACGGCTCCCAACTGGAGAATTTACACCCTGAACAAGCAGGGCCAGCGCGATCGCTTCGTTAGCTCCCGGCCCTACGACCCCCGTAAACGCCCTTGGTATCGGGCTGCTGTGGCTCGGGGGGGCTTGGCCTGGTCGCCCATTTATGTGTTCACGGAGCCGCCGGTTTTGGGCATTACTCCGGCCTTGCCCGTTTACACCAGCAACCCCAGTACGGTGACCGCCAGTGGCACACCGCTGACCACGGAAACGCTCAAGGGTGTGCTGGCGATCGACCTTCCCTTGGAGCAGCTTTCCACCTTTTTACGGGGTCTGAAGGTAGGGCGAACCGGAGAAATGTTTATTGTGGAGCGGTTGACCGGGGCCCTGGTGGCCACGTCATCCGAGGAACCCCTGTTCTTGCGGGATGCCCAAAACCAACCCCAGCGGCTGAAACCGGAGGAGAGCCGCGATCCTCGAATTCGGGCAGCGGGTGAGTTTTTGCGGGAGCGCTTTGGCACCTATCGCCAGGTCAGCAAGCGATATCAGGGCATTGTGCGACCGAAGGGGAGCGATCGTGTCTTCATCGATGTGTTGCCCCTGGAAAATGACTATGGACTTGACTGGGTGACTGTGACGGTTGTCCCCGAGCGGGATTTCACATCCCAAATCCAGGAAAATACCCGCATCACCGCTCTGCTCTGTTTGGGCGCTTTAGGCTTGGCCGTCTTAATGGCGATCGCCACCACACGCTGGATTGTGGATCCCGTTAGTCGCATCAGCCGGGCCGCCGAGGCGATCGCTGAGGGCAATTTAAATCAGACCGCCGCCGCCAGCCCAATTCTGGAGGTCGATCGCCTGGCCGAGTCCTTTAACCGCATGGCCTTTCAGTTGCGGCAGGCCTTCGCCGCCTGGGAGGAAGCCAACCAAAATCTAGAGCTGAAGGTGCAACAACGCACCGCCGCCCTCACCCTTTCGGAAGCCAAGCTGCAAGAAAAGGAACGGTATTTGCGGCTAATTCTCGACAGCATTCCCCAACATGTGTTTTGGAAAGATACCGATCTGGTCTTTCAGGGTTGCAACAAAAACTGGGCAGAAGCGGCGGGGCTGGAAAACCCTGAAGCAGTGATTGGGCTAACGGATTTTGACCTGGTGCGAGATCCAGAGGCAGCGGAGGCCTTTCGGGAGCAAGATCGTCGGGTGATTGAGAGCGATCGACCCGTTTGGCACGCGATCGCCCCCAAGCAAAAACCGGGAGCCACGGGCGAAACCATTTGGCTAGATATCAGCAAAATTCCGATTCACGACAATCAACGCCGCGTGATTGGGTTGTTGGGGGTGGTGGAAGATATCACCTTACGCAAACAGGCCGAAGAAGCCCTGCGCCGGGAACAGGAAAAATCAGAGCGATTGCTGTTGAATATCCTGCCCCGCACCGTGGCCGATCGCCTAAAGCAAAATGTGCAGCCCGATGGATCCACGGAATCGGAACCGATCGCCCAACATTTTGAAGAAGTCAGCATTCTGTTTGCGGACATCGTGGGTTTCACGCCCCTCTCATCCCAACTGCCCCCGATCGATCTGGTGACCTGGTTGAACCGCATCTTTTCCCAGTTTGACCACCTGGCAGAACGCCATCACCTGGAAAAAATCAAAACCCTCGGAGATGCCTACATGGTGGCGGCCGGGCTGCCCCTGCCCATGGAAGATCCCACCGCAGCCATGGCTAACATGGCGCTGGATATGCAGCGGGTGATTCACGGCTTTCAGGATGAGTTTCAGCAAACCTTGGGGCGATCGCTGGAAATTCGCATTGGCATGAACACCGGGCCCGTAATTGCAGGTGTAATTGGCATTCGTAAGTTTATCTATGACCTGTGGGGCGATACGGTCAACATTGCCAGTCGCATGGAGTCTCAGGGCTTGGCCAGCCGAATTCAGGTGACCGAAACGGTGTATCAGGCCCTACGCGATCGCTATGAGTTTGAATCCCGAGGCGAGATTGATGTGAAGGGCCGCGGCCCCATGCGCACCTATTGGCTCACGGGTCGCCAAACCACCGCCGTTGTGGATGTGGTGGCCGCTGCGATCGATTCTGGCCCAGAGTTTTAGCGCACGCACGCTTCAGAAAATCCTCATTAGAAAATCCTCATTATTGGTTGATTAACCCCTGGTGATCGCTCCTCTGGGCCCGATCGAGGCCGAATTGGTGATCCTGACTTTCCCCCAACGGCCGCGAAGTAATCAGTTGGCGGATTCGATCGCCCGATCGAGTCCTTCCGTTGGCACTCACAGTCTTCCGTTGGAGAAGTTGGTTATGGCTTGCAAATGGACTTGCGCAGTGATGGGTTCGATCGCCCTGTTGGTCACCACCGCCACCCTGGCCCCCTTGCCCACCCGGGCAGAAATGCCGGAAGTGGTGTGGATGGTGGGGCCCGCTGAGAATGTGGAAATTGTGACCGGCGAGATTCAAGATTTGGTGGGCGATCGGGTGCGATTGTTGCTGACCGATGGTTCCACGCGCTTGGTGGGCATTACCCAGCTCGATCGCACCCGACTGGGCCTCGATCCGGGAGATCAAATCACCTTGGCCTTGGTCGATGGTCGTTTCTTTGCCCAAGCCGTTGCCCTGGGAAACGATGCCCTTGTGATTCGCAATGGCTCCATTCAACTGGCCAATGCTGACAGCGCCTACGTCAGCACCAGTCAAGCCAGCGTGACCACGACCACCACCGTGCAACAACGCACCGTACAACGCAGCGGCCAACAAACCACTGTTCAACAAACCACCGTCATCCCCGATCGCCCCGCACAACCAATTCGCGGCATGTGGTAACTGCTGATTTGCTGATGAACCCATTGACGGGTCGATTTTTCCGTTCCTTGCTGTCCCAGGTTGCCTAGCTCAAAAGAACAGCACAACCCTAGAACCCACACCTGCAAACCCATAAAAAAACCAGCAACGCCCACTGATCAGCGGACTGATCGCGGACGTTGCTGGATTTTTTTGAATTGGAAGCACCCAGGGCCGCACAAGGCCATCGCGCAAGAAGCGATCGCGCTTAGGCCCGTCGTTAGTCGGCTATTGAGCTTTTTGCTAATGAGAGATTGATGTGTCAACTGTGATGCACTTGATCGTCCACTGGCGCTGCGATGTAGGAGTCGATCGCCAAGGGAAGGTCAACAGTCATCACCCACCAATCAATAACAAATCACCAATTAATCCACGTTTCCGTGCATCCATCCCCCAAGACGATTTGCACCTTAACTTTGCCCGAATTGCAGAACAGCCACGACCTCAAACGTCTGATTTCAGGCTCCACACAACGCGGGTTTCAGTTTTGTTGCCATGGACTTAGCGGGCCGCAGCGGCCACCATTCCCAAAGCAGGCACATCCCCTTCTTGATCGCCCCAGAGCCGAAGACTCGGGAACAGGAAGTGGTTTTCTTCAACGTATTGCGCTCCGAACAACCCTTTTTCGGCCCAAAAGTAGCGATCCGTGGTGTGTTCGTTGCGCTTCACCAACACCAAAGCGGGGGGATGAATTCCCTCTGCCTTAATGAATTTGCGAGCGGCCGTGACCGGCTTATCTTCGCCACATTCGATGCTATACTGTGGCACATTCTCAAGAATCCGTCGCCCTTCTTGCCGCCGACGGCTCTTGCGCTTGCGTCTCCTTGCCAACCTCCTTACCTCCCGTGCCAAGATAAGTGTAGTGACGGTTACAAAAGCCGTGCAAAGTATATCGCCTTTGCGCCAAAATTTCAACTTGTTTTAATTGATCGACATGAATTCAATTACAATGTTTTATTCTGTCGATTTCTTAGCAGTTTGATTGTGAGTGCTGGCCCATCCAGAAACCTAGAGACCGCCTGGATTTTGCACAATTGTCGCCCCAGGTTCTTGCGATCCCTCGCGGCTTTTTAATGGTTTTTAATCAGTTTAGATGGAGCAATTTGAATAGAAGCGGTTTGAGATAGCTCCAGCTTAAGGAGTTCTCAAGCCTTGGGGAGAGCAACGCCGTAATTCTTCACAAAGCCGGCGATCTCCCCATGCGGGAAACCGGGCGCGGCCGCTCCCCAATCCCTGGCAACCGCGAATGTTCCCCGATGGAGGCCCCCAGGGGGGAGTGGCGAGCAATGGCGAGTTCAACCTTTTTGGCCCTGTGCCAAGCGCAGTTGGCCTTGATGGCGGAAACGCTGCACCTGGGACGGGGTGTGGTGTATTTGGCGCAGGATTGGTCGGGAACGGCGGAACCGGCTTGGATGCCGGTGTTGGAATATCCGGCTCGGGCCAAGACGCAGTTTTTGGGGGAAACGGGAACGGGCCGATCGCGCAGTCGGGGCCGATCGCGGTTGCTGTCGGGGTCGGGCCCTTGGGCAGCGGCTCCGGCGGAGATCACCTCTGCGATCGCGCCTGAGACTGAGGTTAGTCACCAAGCGGGCGATCGGCCGGACGTGCTGGACTTCTCGATCGCGCCGGAAGCAATTCCTCCGGCGGTTAACCAGATCACGGATGCTGACTATTCAGCCTCTGCCCATTCCACCAATTCCCATTCAGCCAATTCCCATTCAGCCGTTGACCCCGCGTTGAATCCCCTATTCAATCCCCAACCCCACCCGGGCCGATTGGTGCTGCCCTTGGCCCGAGGGGGGATGATGTTGGGGCTGTTGGTGCTCGATCGCCCTAAACCTTGGACTCCCAAAGATCGCCAGCAGGCGGGGCGGGTGGCGGTGACCTTGGCGGCGGCCTGCGAACTCGATCGCCGCAATCAACTGCTGGAGGCGGCCTATCGCCAACAACAGACCACGCAACAGCGCCAGGCGGAATTACTACATAATTGGCTGCACCAGTTTCGCAATCCCCTGACGGCCATTCGGACATTCGGCAAGTTGGTGCTGAAGCGGTTGGGGGGCGAGGATCGATCACGCCCACATCTGGAAAGCTTGCTGCGGGAGGGCGATCGACTCCAAGGGATGTTGACGGACTTTAGCCAAGTGATTGATACGCCGGACTGGACAGGGGCAGCGGCCCCCAGTGCCGACCAGCATTCACCGTCAGAATTGCCCGCCCCCACCGAAAACAGGGCGGCCCTGCTGTTGCCGGGGGTGACGATCGCCCCTTGGCCAGTCGAGGCCTTGGTGATGGATGCGATTGCGGCGGCGGAAGCGGTGGCGATCGAACGCGGGCGATCGTTTCAAATGTCGTTACCCGCCGATTTGCCGCCGGTTTTGGCCGATGGCACGGCTTGGCGAGAGGTGTTTAGCAATTTGCTGGATAACGCCATCAAATACGCCTGCGATCGGGGTCGGGTGCAGGTGCTGGCCCGGGTCGCCGCTTGGCAAGATGCGCCCGCGGCCGGGTGGGGTCTGGCGCTGGTGGTCAGCAATCAGGGCAACAATATCCCGCCAACAGACTTGGAGCGGCTGTTTCAGCGCGGTTTTCGGGGAATTCAGGCCGCCAGCCCGATTCCAGGCACGGGGTTGGGTTTGGCGATCGCCCGTCAGTTGATGACGCAGATGGGCGGCCGCTTGGAACTGTTTAGCCCCCCGATCGCCCTACCTGCTCGGTTGCGGTTGCGGGAAACTCCCGATCGACTCCTTCCCCCGATCGCTCAGGGAACGATGGCCGTGGCTTGGTTGCCCCTGGCGGAAACGAATTCACCGCCTCCTGAATTAACCTCTGAGTAAATCCCTGAATAAATAGCTGAATCCACGGCTGAATCCACCGCTAAACCGATGGGTTAACGGGCCGAATGCCCGCCGCACTGAATTGGGTGACCCAAAATTCTAAATCCGGATCCGGCAGGGCCGATCGCGCGGCGGCTTGGATTTCCTGGGCTTGGCTGGCGGATTCGGCCAGAGCGAAAACCGAGGGGCCAGAACCGGACATCATCGCTCCCAGCGGGGCCAAGCGATCGAGCAAGTCCCGCAACTGCGCAATTTGGGGATGGGCCGGCAACACCACCCGTTCCAGGTCATTGCGCAACAGGGGCCGTAACCCCGACAGACCAGCTCGATCGCCCGTAGCCAAGGCCTGGAGCGATCGCACGAGGGGCCCAGACTTGGCCGCCGTATGCCGAGCCGCTTGGGCCTCTGGAGTGCGGGCATATTCCGCCCCAAACTGAGCGCGATAGGTTTGATAGGCCCAGGGGGTGGAAACGCCCAAACTGCGGTACTTTGCCAACACCAACCACACCTGATCCACCCCCGCGAGGGGATCCAGCACCTCACCGCGTCCCGTGGCCAACGCTGTTCCTCCGCCCACACAGAAGGGCACATCGGATCCCAACTCAGCCGCCAACTCCTGCAATTCTCCTTGGGTGAGGCCCAAGCCCCAGGCCAAGTCCAGCCCCACCAACACCGCCGCGCCATTGCCCGATCCCCCAGCTAAGCCAGCGGCCACGGGAATTCGCTTTTCAATTTCGATCGCCACGCCCCCACATTTGGCGAAGGCTTCGGGAAACCGCTCGCTCATCAGGGCTGCGGCCCGATAGGCTAAATTGCTGGCATCGTTAGGCACACCCTCGGCGGCGCACTCCACTTGGATTACGCCCTGCATTCCCGATCGCACATGGACGAGATCCGCCAAGTCAATGCTCTGGAACACGGTGGCCAACTCATGGAAACCATCGGGACGATCGCCCACAATTTCCAAATAGAGATTAATTTTGGCGGGCGATCGCAGCGAATAGGATTTCATCGGCACGCAAGCATCAGGACAAAAGCGTCCCCATTGTCTCAGAAGGGGCCCACGAGACCATCGATGGTTGATTAACCTGGCCTAGCTTTGGGGCGATTGGCGCGATCGGGGCGATCGGCGCGGCTTGCTCAACTGTTCCACACTCAGCAGCGTCACCCCAAGGGTCACCAACCCAATGCCCAGCCATTGCCCCCCGGCCAGCGATTCTTGGATCAAAATCCAGGCCGCCAGGGCCGTCAAAGCATTGCCCGAGGCGCTGAGAATGGCCGTCCAAGCGGCTCCCACCCGTTGCACCGCCAAGTTATTCAGCAGGTAGCCCCCCAAGGTCAACAGACCCAAAATGACTCCACCCAACAGCAGGCCGCCCCAAGTCCCCGGCAACACCTGCACCGTCACCGCCTCCGGCCGTGCAATGAGTCCAAAGCAAGCCAACACAAACACCCATAGGAAGGAAACCAGGGTGAACGGCACGGGATGCAAGGTTTTGGTTCCCCATTGCACCGTGAGTAGATAGCCTGCGAAGGCTGCGCCGGCCGCTAGCCCGCTGGAGAGGCCCACCCAGTTATCGCCTGCGGTCGGGCCCCCCTCGGGCAGGGCCAAGCCGCCCCCCAGCAGAATCAGGGCCGTGAGAAACAAGCGCAGGGCCGTGGGGCGATCGCCCAATAGCCACCAGGACAGGGGCAGGGTAAAGACGGGGTAGAGAAAAAAGAGGGTGACCGCCAAGCCCGTCGGCAAATTCCCGATCGCCACATAGAGCAGCACTTGGGACACAAACATGAAAAAGCCGTTCAGCAAGATCATTTGCCAAGACCGGCGATCGCGGCTTTGGCACAGGTGGCGAATTTCCTGCCAAGTGGCGGGATAAAGCCAAGTGGCCAGCGCTGGAAACACCAGGACGATCGCCAGGGTGCGCAACAGCAAAATCAGCAGGGAATTGCCCAGTCCTGGCGCAATGATGCCGGGTAGGGTCACCACCCCTAACAGGGTTTCCGGAGCATTGCCCGTAAATAACAGCTTCAGGGCCACATTGAACAGGGCCAACAACAGGGCCGCCACCAGGGCCAACAGCCAGCCCGGTTGCCGCAGGGTCTGAGGATGGGGGACGGAGGGTTTCACGGCCACAAGGGGGGGAGGGAACAACACAGGAGCCGGATCGGACAAGGGGGCGATCGGGGAAGCAGGCCGATCGGGCGCGGTTGATTCAGGCTCAGGAACCCCAAGCTCAGACCCAAGGGAATCGGGTGCGAGAGCATTGGGCGCGATCGAGGTTTCCCAACGAGCCATCACTTGCTTCAACAACAATTCCCCCTGCTGTTGTCGCCGGGCCAATCGGCTGAGTCGTTGGGCCAGCGCCTGTTCATAGGCCGCTAAGTCTTGATGGAGATGGGTGAAAACTTGGGCCAGGGTTTGATCCAGCGCCATCAATTGTCGCTCAATCGCGGTGCTACTGAGACGACCATGGATCACCACGGGCGAGCCGATCGCCTCGCCGGAATCCCTGGGCCGCAATTCCTGAGCCAAGGCCTGAAACCGTTGGTCGATCGCCCTTTTCAGGTGGGATCCCATGTGTTGAGCCAGTTGTTTTGCCCACTGTTGGGCCCAAGCTTGGCTGGTGGGATCCAACAGAGATTGTCCCGGAGCGGGCTGTGCTCGCAGTTGTTGGCGATAGCGAGCTAGGCGATCGAGATCCAACAGTAATTGGGTTTTCTCGGCGCTCAGGCGATCGAGGTCTTGGGCAAGCTGGTCAAGTTGCGATCGCTGAAAAATTTGCAATTGCTCAATCACTGCCGACCAATCCGGTGCTGATTCTGGGGCGATCGGGGCCAGGCTCGATCGATCATCACGGGCATCTTTTGCCGCCGACTCAGGGAGATGCGAATTGGAATCGAGGCCCATGGGGGCGATCGTGGGTTCTTCAATGGGCAATGTTGGTTGCTCCGATGGGCCCATGGAGATGGCTCAGGTCAGTGGCTCAGGTCAGTGGCTTTGCGGTTGAACAGCTCCGCATTTTGCGCCTCTAGCATTGCTCAATCATGATGGCTCAATCCTGGGCCAATTGGGCATAGCCGCCTTGGGCCTGGCCCAGCGGGACAGCCTTAAGCGGGCCCGGTGGTGGCCGATGTTCCGAAATGTTGGAAGCTGGCCGATCGCCCGATCGGTTCGATCGCCCCTGAATCCACCACCCAGGCGATCGGCTGCTGGGTTAACGCCTCTGAAAACGCCTCAGGATCCGCCTCTGGAGCCACCATTTCCCCCACAATGGCCGCCGAACCGCCCAAGGACTGCACCAAATCAGCAGCCAAATCCGGCGGTAAACACAGCACCAATTCAAAATCTTCGCCCCCATAGAGCGTCCAATGGCGGGCCCGCGCCAGCCCCACCGCCGCCACCAACCCCGCCGGCATTGGTAGCCGATCGCCCCACAGTTTCGCCCGCAGGCCGCTGGCTTGGGCCAATTGCACCACCGCATCGGCCAGCCCATCACTGGAGTCCATGGCAGCCAGGGGGCGATCGGCCAGCCTGGGGCGCAGTTGATTCAGTTGATCCAACTGAGCAATTACGTCCAAGCGGGGGGTTGGGTATTGGTGGGCCCGAATCCAGGTCGATCGCGCTGCGGCCGAAGGTTCCGCAGCCTCCGGGGGCCAGTCAGTCAACAGCAGGGCCAACCCCGCACGGGAAGCCCCATGTTCACCCGTCACGACGATCGCATCTCCCGGTTGGGCCGCGTGGCGCTGGAGGGATTGATCGGGCAAAACCGACCCGATCGCCGTGATCGCCACCGTGGCCACAGTCGATCGGGTCACATCACCCCCCACAATTGCCCCGCCAAATTGGGCTAAGCAATCGGCCATCCCCCCATAGAGAGACTCCACCCAGTCGATCGCACAATTCCCCGGCAGAGACAGCCCCACGGTGATTGCCCGAGGCGTTGCCCCCATGGCCGCCAAATCGGACAAATTGGCCGCCACCGCTCGCCACCCGATCGACCTCGGAGGGGTGGTGCGATCGCTAAAATGCACCCCGTCCACCAGCACATCAGTTGTGACCACGAGCGATCGACCCTCGGGCCAGTCCAACAGGGCCGCGTCATCACCCACCACCGAGCGATCGCAAAAGGTAAACAACCGCGCCAGTAACCCCGCTTCCCCCACATCCGCCAACCGCAACGATTCCACCGCGTCCATAAGCTCTCGCACTGACTCCAAACGCACCCAACCCAAACATAATGACCCCGCAACCTAGGCAACCCAAGCAACCCAGCTAACCGGAATGGTTCCCAACGCCCAAAGCAAAGTCCCCCTTGGCATCCAGGCCAAGCGGGGACTCAATCCTCGGGGAGGGGTTCGCTGCAAGACAGGTTCTGGGCAAACGGCATCACTCAGAACCCGCCGCACCTAACTGGGCTGCACCAGATTTTCCAACCCATCCACCACCGTTGCCTTCACCACCTGGTCACCGGGGCGAATCTTATCCAACACCGCCTTGGCATCGCTAATCGAGTAGCCAAATACCGCATAGCGACCATCCAGCAGGTTGGCCCCGGCGGGAGTCAGTTCCGGTTCAAACAGGAAGAAAAACACCTGAGACGAACCGCCATCGGGATCCGGTTCCGGTCGGGCCATGGCCAGGGCTCCATAGGACGAGAAGGGCAGCACGGGCAAATCGCCATAGCGGCCCGCATCTTCGAGCGTGATGCCGTAGGTGGGTTCCTTGTCGCCGCTGGCCAGGATTTCTAGGGGAATGGCGCGATATTCGTTGTTTTTGGGATCAATGAAGCCTTCAGCGGGGCCAGCCGGATCGCCAAATTGCAACACGTAGGAATCTTCGGCACGGGTGAAGGGCAACCCGTCATAGAAGCCTCGCTGCACCAAGTCCACAAAGTTGCCGGCCGTGACGGGGGCGCTGTAGCCATCCACCACCACGGTGACGCTGCCTTTGCTGGTTTCAATCTCGATCGTGGCGCGGCCCTTCAGTTGGGGCAGGTTGGCATATTGAGCAGGCACTTCAAAGGGGAAACCCTGCACCATATCCGCTTCGATCGCCCCCACTGCGTCCAAAATCTCCCGGCGCAGTTCCCAAACCGTGGACTTATTTTTGGTTTCCACGGCGGCTTGGGCCTTGGCGATCGTCTCGCTAATCTGATCAAGCTTTTGGGCAGCGGCTTCCTGGCGATCGGGACGAACAGCCGCCAAAATCTGGTTGCGCTTGTAGGTCACCGTCCGATCGGCCGTTTTCAAGCTGGTGGCCACGGGACTCCAACGCTTAGCCCGCAAGGATCCGGCGATCGATTCCACCTCCGACTGCACCTTGCGAATCGGCACATTGTCGATCGGCAAGGAATAGCGCAGCAGGGCCTTGCCGTCAGTGATGGCATTCCCGGCCGGCAGTGCTGCCCAAGCGGGAGCCGCCCCGATCGTCCACAGCACCATCACCAGGCTCAGGGCGATCGCCCAACCGCCCATCCACCCTTGCTCCCGTCGTTGCAGTTGTCGATCGACCACCGCTGTCCAGGTTTCGATCGTCTTCGCCCACCCGGAGCGGGTTTGCCCTGCCTTAAGTCGCCTTGGAATAGCCATGATCGAAGATAAATCGAGGTCAATCGAAGTGAATAAAAAATATGGCTGCTTGACGGCTGGCTGACGGCTGGCTGACCACTGGCTACACCGGCAATTGCGCCAGCCCACCCGCAAGCCAGCCCCCAGGACTCGCAAGGAAGCCCTAAACCCTAGCCCGCAAGCCCTCAAACCATCGCAACAGCCCCAGCGCGATCGCCCGTTTCCATGGGCGCATCGGGAGACTGCCAATCTTCCAATCTTGCCATAGCCCGGTCGATTCCAGATTCCTAGGCCCAATACCCAACGGCCCCAAAAAGCGGTAGAGTGTATCCCGTCCTATGCCCGCCTGCGGTGCTTTGTAAACCAGCTTCCGATGATTTCCAGTAACGATTTCCGCCCCGGTGTCACGATCGAGCTAGACAATGGTGTCTGGCGAGTTGTTGAGTTTTTGCACGTCAAACCCGGCAAAGGCGCAGCGTTTGTTCGCACGAAGCTGAAAAACGTGCAGACCGGTAGCGTGGTTGAGCGCACCTTCCGCGCAGGGGAAACGGTTCCACAAGCGACCCTGGAAAAAAGCGACATGCAGCACACCTACATGGACGGTGAGCAGTATGTGTTCATGGACATGAAGACCTACGAGGAAATGAACATTTCCGCTGCCCAAATTGGCGATCGGGTCAAATACCTGAAAGAAGGGATGGAAGCCCAGGTGGTGACCTGGAACGGCAAGGTGATTGAAGTGGACTTGCCCAACACCGTGGTTCTGGAAGTGGTGGAAACGGATCCCGGCGTGAAGGGCGACACCGCCACCGGGGGCCAAAAGCCCGCCAAACTGGAAACCGGCGCAACGGTCATGGTTCCCCTGTTCATTTCCGTGGGCGAAAAATTGCGGATTGACACCCGCGAAGACAAGTACCTTGGCCGCGAAAATTAATTTCCTTCTGAAGCTCCTGGCGATTGGGCCCTGGAACGCCACGACCGATCGCCAGGGGCTAGGCAATTAGTGTTACAACCGATACTGAATCAGCCCCTACCCTTGGTCTGGGCAACCCTTGGGAATCTCCAAGCGATCGTCCTCAGACCAGGCAGCTCTCTAAACTAAATCCTGACTAAATCCTGCATTTTGCATTGCCTTGGTTTGCATTGCTTTAGATTGCCTCTTTTTCAACTCGGAGCCTGGGCCCAAGGCCCCATGGACGGCTCTTTTTTGAATCCCTTTAACGCTTTAACATTCTGCGATTAGGAGCGAGACGACCCGTGCCGCTGGACTTTGACGAATTGCGGGAACTGCTGCTGGTTCTGAACCAGACGGATATTGCCGAAGTGACGCTCAAGCAAGGTGACTATGAGCTGACCGTGCGAAAGGCAGTGGCGGCGGCAGCAGCAGGCACGGCGATCGCCCCGGTGGCCATGGCAGCGGCCCCGATCGCCCCGGTCGCGGCCCCGGTGACCACGGCCGCCCCTCTGGAGCCAGCAGCGCCGCCCGCCTCGCCACCGCCCCTCAACGATCCCAAACTGCTGGAAATCAAGTCCCCGATGGTGGGCACGTTTTACCGGGCCCCGGCCCCCGGCGAGCCGCCCTTTGTGCAACCGGGCGATCGAATCACTTCGGGGCAAACGGTTTGCATCATCGAAGCCATGAAGCTGATGAACGAGCTAGAGGCCGAAATCAGCGGTGAAGTGGTGGAAATTTTGGTGGAAAATGCCCAACCCGTCGAATTCGATCAAGTTCTGATGCGGGTGCGGCCCGCCTAAATCACCTGCCCCCATCAAGCGCATGGATAGCGAACCCAGCAACCCCAATTTTCCGGCCGATGACTCCTCCAGCGGCAACCTGCGATCGAGCCTCACGGAATCGATCGACCTAGCCGAATGGGATTGGCTGAAGCCCCACATCGGCCGCGATGCCGTCATTGTGGTTACGCCAGATTTGGACTTGGCCGAAGTGGGCGAGGCCCTGGCCAGCGACAACACCGCCGTCGTGCAGCGCTGGATTGATGAACAGGCGATCACAAAACCCACCCAAGCCGAACTTGCCGAGTGGGATCGATCGGGCGATGTTCGTTTTCAGGCCATGATTGTTGCGCCCTTTGTGCTGGTCAAGCTGATCACTGGCTAGGTTCGCTTCCCAAGATCAGGATTACACTAACCTAAGAGTGATTGATGCTTGAACACAAAGCATCATAGCTGTATCTATGGGACACAAAATCTAAGGGATAAAAGCCCATGATTCCTGGCTGGACAGTTGCCCGCGCAATCCCCACTGAAATCCTAGTTGGCTTAGTGGCTGGACAGTACAAACTCTATGGTGGCGTAATTCGTTGGGCTGCTGGAACAGGACAAGGAGGTCAAATTGTTCGGCATCTAATCCCCATCAGTTCTGATCTTTTTGGCGCTATTCCAGGACTCAGTTTTGTACCGGGAATCATCGCGAATGTCCAACTGCATGACCTACAAAAATTAACAGAAGCAAATACTCAGCAACTCCTCCAACTCTCAGGGCAAATTAGCGTCCTGTCTCAATCGACTCAGCAAATTTTGCAAATGGCAACCGGAGCAGCAGTCTTTTCCGGATTGGGCCTGGCCGTGAGTTCGATTGGTTTTTTGGCAATGAACCACAAGCTCAGCAAAATTGATAGTCGGCTCAAGGAAATTCAGCAAGAAGTGCAGGCGATCAAATCGTTTCTTGAAAGTAGTGAACGAGCCAAACTTTTCGCCGCTTTAAATGCCTTACTGAAAATTGATGAGCGTACCGATTCAGCCCATCGCCACACCATTTTGCATCAATCGCGGAATGTCTTGGCGGAGATTCACATGCGCTATCGGGAACTCTTAGCGGAGTCCCAGGCACTGAAAGTTACGATCGCCCATGAGGAATATTTTTCTCTCACTGCTTTAGCGCAAATCCGCTGCACCGCAGAGCTAGGAATGCTAGACATTGCTCGTAAGGAAGCACAGGAAGTCAATGAACTCTGGCAAGCACAAGCCCGCCGCATCGCTAAGGACATTCTGATTGGTGAATACCCCGAGCGATTCCTAGCTACGGATTTTGCGGATACGGTTCCTGTGACGGAATTAGCCCAGTGGATGGACTTTATTCAGCCCGAACAACGGGGATTAGGTTGGGTAGATGAGCTGCGATTGAAGATGAATGAAACCTGGTACGCCCGAGGCTGGCTCCCGAATCTGGGCAACTTGGGATCGGGCCTCAGCCGAAATGCGGGGCTAGGGCTTGACCAGGAAAAGCAAGTGGTGATCCCAACTCTGCGAAAGCTACTGGCTCGGAGCGCAGTCTTTGAAGGTTATGTCGCCCAATACAAGTTGTTGGAAGACCAACAGCTAACTCCCTCGGCCCTGGAAGCCAAATTGTTAAGCTTGCCAGAGTCGTCAGTAATCAAGGGTTATATCGTTTTGGAGCCAGAGCCAGCGACTTAGGAAGTCTTGACTGAAGGCCTTTTTCTGACCTAGCCAATCGCTCAGTCGTGGCGGATTGGCTTGAATTTTCCATGCCCCACACCTCTCTCGAAACCCTACAAAACCCAGCGGAAAACCGGGGTATACTAGGATCGCCCCGCAGCTATCTCGATCGACTCGCCGATCAACGATTCAGATCCATGACTTAGATCCATGATTCAGATCAACGATCATGAGGCGATCGGGCGCTTGGGGATCCAGCCTCGCTCCTAGGTTCTCCACCCGTGGAACTGTCATCCAAAAGCGAATATGCCCTTCTGGCCCTGTTGCAACTCGCCGATCGCTACCAAGACGACGAGCCGTTGCAAATCCGCCAAATTGCTGCCGATCAGGATATTCCCGATCGCTACCTTGAGCAACTCTTAGCCACCCTGCGCCGAGGCGGTTTGGTCAAAAGCCAACGCGGGGCCAAAGGCGGCTATCTGCTGGCGCGATCGCCCTGGACGATCTCGCTGCTGGATGTGCTGCGATGTTTAGAAGGAGCCGATGCCAACATTGCCAACGACGGTGGGCGCGATCGCCCGCTCGAAAGCGCCATTATTTACGAGATTTGGGTTGAAGTGGATCAAGCCGCCAACGACGTGCTGCAACGCTACACCCTCCAGGATCTCAAGGATCGTCGAGATGCCCGCAAGCAACTTGACCTGATGTATTACATCTAGGCTCTGGGGATCATGGCTGCCCAGGGGCAATCAAGAGCACTGAAAAAATCCTTAGAAGGCTCGGGATATTTTGGGTTGCTTGCGGTTGCTTGATTTTTGCTGAATGGCTGGCTGAATGGCCGGATGATTCGACTGATCTACTCACTGCCCAATGCTTCGTTGTTCGATCCGACCCGTGCCATAGGGGCGATCGACCCCCTCAGACCTGACGAGAGAGTTCCAGCCAGATGCCCATGAACGTCGCCAACAACATCACCGAACTGATTGGCCGCACTCCCCTAGTTCGGCTTAACCGCCTGCCCCAAGCGGAAGGCTGCCTGGCCGAAGTGCTGGTCAAGCTGGAAAGCATGAACCCTTCCGCTTCGGTGAAAGACCGGATCGGCATCAATATGATCGAAGCCGCCGAACAGGCCGGCACGATCATTCCGGGTAAGACCGTTTTGGTGGAACCCACCTCTGGAAACACGGGGATTGCCCTGGCCATGGCCGCCGCTGCCAAGGGCTATCAACTGATCTTGACCATGCCGGAAACCATGAGCGCCGAGCGGCGGGCCATGCTGCGAGCCTACGGGGCACAGTTGGAACTCACGCCGGGCATTGAAGGGATGGGCGGTTGCATTCGGCGGGCCCAGGACATTGCCAACACGGTTCCCAATGCCTATATGTTGCAGCAGTTCCGCAACCCGGCAAATCCAGATATTCACCGCCGCACCACCGCTGAGGAAATTTGGACAGATACGGACGGCAAGATTGATTTCTTGATTTCCGGTGTGGGCACGGGCGGCACGATTACGGGCGTGGCGGAAGTGATTAAGCAGCGAAAACCGGAATTTCAGGCGATCGCCGTGGAGCCGGCCAATAGTCCGGTGCTGTCTGGCGGGCAACCGGGGCCCCACCGGATCCAGGGGATCGGCGCGGGGTTTGTGCCCGAGGTGCTGAAGGTGGATCTGATTGATGAAGTGATTACGGTGACGGATGACGAGGCGATCGCCTATGGTCGTCGGCTGGCGCGGGAAGAGGGCTTGCTGTCGGGGATTTCTTCGGGAGCAGCGATTTATGCGGCGATTCAGGTGGGTCGCCGCCCGGAAAATGCAGGCAAGTTGATTGTGGCGATTCAGCCCAGCTTTGGGGAGCGCTACCTGAGCACGCCGTTGTTCCAAGACGCGGAGCCGGTTACGAATATTCCGTTGTAGTGAGGATTAATCCGGGTAGGGGCGTACCGCTGTACGCCCCTACAGGGTTGATGGGTCTCGATCGACCCGAATGGGGATGATTTTGATCACGCCGTAACCGTGGATGGTTTTAGCGACCCCTCCTCATTCCTACAAATCTGGGAAAACCGCTTGGACGGCTGGATGTTCGATCCGGCCGTCTTTGATGTTGAGGCCCTTCGCCAAGGCCGGGTCGCGATCGAGCGCGGCCAGTCCGTGATCCGCCAGGGACAACACGTAGGGCAAGGTGCTGTTTTCCAGGGCTTGGGTGGAGGTGCGAGGCACAGCACCCGGCATATTCGGCACGCCGTAATGCACCACGCCGCATTCGGTGTAGGTGGGATGGCTGTGGGAGGTGGGGCGCAGGGTTTCGATGCAACCGCCCTGATCGACAGCCACATCAACGATTACGGCTCCGGTGGGCATCTGTTCCACCAGCGATCGCCCCACTAGGATCGGGGCCCGCCGCCCAGTCACCAGCACCGCGCCGATCAGCAAGTCCGTGTCCGGCACAACGGCTTCGATCGCGGCGCTGCTGCTGTAAAGCAATTCCACCCGCGAGCCAAACAGGGTTTCCAGATAGTTCAGGCGATCGACATTCACATCCAAGATCCGCACCTTGGCCCCCAAGCCCACGGCCATCTTGGCGGCTTCGGTGCCGACCACACCGCCACCGAGGATCGTGACGCGGCCCGGCGCAACCCCCGGCACGCCGCCCAGCAAGACTCCGCGCCCGCCCTGTTGTTTTTCCAGGTAGCGGGCCCCAAACTGCACGGACAACCGCCCGGCGATCGCGCTCATGGGGGCCAACAGAGGCAGGCGGCGATCGGGCGTTTCCACGGTTTCGTAGGCGATCGCACTGATCCCCGATTTCAGCAAGGCCTCGGTTAAGCGCCGCTCCGCCGCCAAATGCAAATAGGTAAACAACAGCGGCGTAGTTTTCAAGAAGCCATATTCACCGGGCAGCGGCTCCTTCACCTTCACCACCAACTCGCAGTCCCAAGCCAAATCCGCTTCGGGCACAATCCGCGCCCCAGCCGATCGATAGTCCTCGTCGCCAAACCCCGCACCCGCACCGGCCTGGGTTTCCACCCGTACCGAATGCCCCCGATCGACCAACGCCCGCACACCCTGGGGAGTCAAACCCACCCGAAATTCCAGATCCTTAATTTCCTTGGGAACACCGATTTCCACGGGGACTACCTCCTGTTGAAGCGGTCGTGAGTGGCTAAACGCGCCCGATCGCCCTGTTGCTGTTTTGTTGCAGAAACCTTAAGGGTTTTGCCCCAAAATCAAAAATCACGTGCGATCGTGCATTTGCATGGGATCCCCTCTAAGCTAACGGCTCGATCGGGGATCGCGGTGTGCCCCTCGTCACAGATGCCATTTCCAGAGCGCAAGGCTCCATTGGCAAAGACGCGGCCCGGCCCGCATCCGGGCGATCGCGCCAACCCCTATGCTGGTCAAGCATCCAATTTTTGATTAACAAACCAGCCAACCATGACCATTCAGTGGCAAACCGTTAAACCCTACGAAGACATCCTCTACGTCAAAGCCGACGGCATCGCCAAAATCACCATCAACCGCCCCCACAAGCGCAACGCCTTCCGCCCCAAAACGGTGTTTGAGCTGTACGAAGCCTTTTGTGATGCCCGCGAAGATGCGGCCGTGGGTGTGATTCTGCTGACCGGCGCGGGCCCACACACCGATGGGAAATATGCCTTCTGTGCCGGTGGGGATCAGAGCATTCGCGGGGAAGCGGGCTATGTGGATGAGGCTGGCGTGCCCCGGTTGAATGTGCTGGATTTGCAGCGGCTGATTCGATCGATCCCCAAGGTGACAATCGCCCTGGTAGCGGGCTATGCGATCGGGGGTGGCCATGTGCTGCACCTGCTCTGTGACTTGACGATCGCCGCTGACAACGCGATTTTTGGGCAAACGGGCCCGAAAGTGGGCAGCTTTGACGGCGGTTTTGGAGCCAGTTATCTGGCCCGAATTGTCGGCCAGAAAAAAGCTCGGGAAATTTGGTTTTTGTGTCGGCAATACGACGCGCAACAGGCCTTAGATATGGGTCTGGTCAACACCGTGGTTCCCGTGGCGGAACTGGAAGCGGAAGGCCTGCGCTGGGCCCAAGAAGTGCTCGAAAAAAGCCCGATCGCGATTCGTTGCCTAAAAGCCGCTTTGAATGCCGATTGCGACGGGCAAGCGGGCTTACAGGAATTGGCTGGAAATGCCACCATGCTCTATTACATGACCGAAGAAGGCAGCGAGGGCAAACAGGCTTTTCTCGAGAAGCGATCGCCCAATTTCCGTCGCTATCCCTGGCGACCCTAAGCCATAGCAGGGAACCTTTTTCGGGTTTCTGAGTATCAGGCTCACCCTTGCCCAGTTGACACAAAATCCGATCTAAAAAAATGAACCAGGAGTATCTTAGTCTCCTGGTTCATTTTTCGCTTTTGAATGATTGATGACATGGCGTTTACCCAGTCGCATCCATCAGTCGTTAATGGTGGGTCAAAGTTGGTTTCAATCGTTGTTTCAGTCCCTATTTCAAACCCGATCGCGATCTTTAAGTATTCATCCTGAAAGCGGAGCAAGATCCCAGGGAACTACTACCAGAAAATCGCCTGATTGGCTAGGCACTGAATTGAGGGCTTGATGCACCCTGAAGCTAGCATCCATCAGCCCTTGATTGCCAACGGCGTGACTGATCCCCTAGGCAATGGAAGCAGAAGCATTCGATCGCAAAACCGGCGTAGTGGCCGCCAGGGCCGCTTCATTTTTAAATTCCACCGTCGCCACGATTGCCACGCCCGTTTCTGCGGGGCTGTGAACCAACCGCTCTAACGATTCCCAAGATGGAGCGAATGCTGGCATTGCGAGCGGACAAGCCTTCCAGCCCGCACGAACCACTGCATCAAACTGACCGCAATATCCACCACGTCGCCCTTCTGGGGTGTAGTAGCGACAATGGCGGCAAGCAGAAACTTGGAAGGGCGTAGCACTCATATTTTGCACTGCCAACGCAGAGCGCCGCTGAGAATTTGCTAACTTCATTATGGAATTGAGACGAATTGCTGTAAAAGTCCTTAAGACCTAGATCTACTCTGAGATTCAGCGATCCCAAACACTTTTAGAAATTTAGATTATCTTCAGCTTCCACTTTGGCTTTTTCAGAAAGTTTCTTCAGAAGCCCATTGATTTTCCTGAAAAATCAGTTAGGGGATCAAAGAAAAATCACTTAAAATCAATCGTTAATCATTTTGAAGAGTTTTTGTCAATTACTTTAAAAAGTCTTTAAAAAGGGTATGCGCTTTCTCTGATGGCGCTAGGAACCTGGGTTTTTAGTAATGGTAGGTTATGAAAGTCTAGGAGTGAACGGTTACCTAGAATACCGTTTCCCAAGAGATGTCATCATACAAAACGCAATATTTGGCAACATCTCTTGAAATTGACGAAGGCAGGACATTCGAGATCAATTTTTTTTGGACATACTGTTGGCCTCATTGCTCGATCGGGAAGCCATTTGGATCTGCGATGAGTTTGGGATTGGGATCAATCGAGTTGAGCTATTTTTGATACCTTTTCCAGGAAATTTCGCAAGAAACCCTCCCAGAATTTTGGTGAGCAAATCCTGCAAGCAAATTCTGCGCAAGGTTTTGAGGCTTCCATGAAACCAGCGCCCGCATTTCACTGCTTGCATTGATTCGCATTGATTCGCATTGATTTCGCGTTGATATTGAATTGGTATTGATCTGTATTCACCCACATTCATATGATTGTGGAGTTGTGGTTTTTCTGTTCCTGTGCTTCTGGCTTGGATTTCTGGCTTGGGGTTTCTGGCTTGCGCATCGAGCTTCCAACTGCAAGCTGAATACAAGCTGATCTCAAGATCCAGAGCCGGGTGAACGGTCTTGAGACCAGCGCTCAACCATGCACAAACTACAAACTCCCCAGCGCTCTAATTCCGCTGGCGGGGTCGATCGCCCGCAATGGGGACAGCAATCATAGCGCTTCAGTTGACTTTGCACGGAAGCGGCCCACTGGGTAAACGCTTCGGTGGCGGTGGCGGGTCGGGGTCGATCGGGAGGGTGCTGGGATCTTTGGGGTGATCGGGCAGTGGCAGCGGGCCCCAGGGCGATCGACTGAGACCGATTTTCAAACCAGCGGGCCGTAGAAAATCGCGCGTCGGTCAGGGGCGGGTTGAAAGGGGGCGTAATCGATTGGTTAATTTTGGCGGTCAGGCGCGATCGCTCAAACATCAGGGTTTGGGCCCAAGCGGAATTGGACACCGCCACCCACAGCACCCCCTGATGCACGGAAATGGGGCGGGTGTGACCGGCCAAGGCCTCGCCCACAATGACTCGCCATTGCTGACAGAGTTGCAGGAAAGATCGGTTTGACTGCCAAGCCGGGTGTTGGTCAAGCCGTTTGAGCAGTCCATCGATCGGGTCAAAGGCCATGGAAAGTACGGGGGAGCAAAGGGATTAATCAGCAGAGATTTGGGAAACAACCGGGATCGATCGAACCAGTCAGCCTTGTGAATCCAGACCATGGCCCTGCTCAACAATTCCGTGAACCCAATCACAACTCGCGGCTCAGAATCAGTTCGATCGGGTTAAATTCGATCAGGTTGAATCTGCGTTGAACCTGCGTTGAATTTGCGCGGATTGGGTTCGCTCAGGCTGCATCAGCTCAGATCACATCAGATCACAGCGGCTCAGATCGCAGCAGCTCAGATTCAGAACCCGTGGGAAAGCCTTATGGGTTAAGCAAACAGCGTTTAATCTGGACAAACGCTTCGCAAAATCTAAAATAGGCGAGAAGCAAGCCCGCTGAGAGGATGTTTGAAAAATATCTTGAAGCCCTAGTCAAGCCCCAATTGTCGTCGGGGCAAGGGGCTTAAGCCCCTTGTCTGTGTCGATCACTATCGATCGCTGGGGGAAGCGGTGTATCCATTTTGGCTTTTCAGACACCCTCTGAGGCATTCGTTTAATCTTTTCTGGTCACATCTTTCCTGGTCACGTTGAACCATTTGGGTGATTATTAACCCTGCACCGAGGAGCCTCGAAACCGCTATGAAATTCCGCCCAGCGCGCCAACAACCCGCGCGATCGGAGACCGAGCCAACCCTGCACCGTCGCCTGTCCTTGGCGTTGGAATGCATGGAGTTGGACTTAGACGCGGAACTCGCGCGCTATCGTCGCCTGCGGGGCCCTCGCCAAGGCATTGTTCGCCGCTTCTTTCTGAAGCCCCCGGAACGGGCTGGAGAACCGCCCCTGTTGGCTTCTGCGGAGGCGCTGGAGGCTTCTGGGGCCCTGAGCTTGCCCCCTGTGCCTGATACTAGCGATTTGCAAGCGGCTTTGGCTCAGCAAAACCGCCGCCCGGCTTCGCCTCGATTGCTGACGGCGGCGGATGAGTTGGGCGAGGATGCACCCTTGGCGGCGAAGTCTGTGGTGCAGGCGGCGATGCTGCTGGAGGGGGCCCAACCGGCTGCCAATGGCAATGGCTGGGATCGGCGGCGGGTGCGTCGGAGACAGGAACCCACCTGGACGGGGATTGGGGTCGGAACGATTTTGGTGATGCTGTCGGGCACAATTTGGACTTACTACAGCAACTATCCCGACAGTGACGGTTGGCTAAAGGTGGGTGGATTTTTGGAACGAACGGGCCGGGCGATCGGGCTGAATCAACCGGCCACTCGATCGCCAGAGCCGGTTTTGGCAGAATTGCCCCCTGCGGAACCCACCCCTTTGCCCACGGCTCCCACTGGGGTAACGGTGGATTTGACGCGGGATGAGTTTGCTGATTTGAGCCTGGAGAGCCTTTCGGTTTTGGGCGATCGCCCGCCAATGCCCACGGGAACGATCGGGGCCACCGCGCCCGCTGGGGCTAACTTGGCCCCGCAACCGGCCCCCAGCCCCTTGCCGTTTCCCCAAGCCCAGCGTGCTCCAGCCAATCCCCCAACCAACTCACCCGCAGCTCCAGCGGTGACTAATCCGAGTGCGGATGGGCGTTGGTATGTGGTGGGGCCCTACAGTGGCCCCGCTAGCCTGATTGCCGCGCGCAAACAGGTGGCCGATGCCTATGTGCGGGAATTGTCGATCGGGCGGCGAATTCAGTTTGGGGCCTTGGACAATGCACAACAGGCCAACCAGCTCATTCAGCAACTGAAGGCGGCCGGAATTCCCGCCACGGTCTATCGCCCCGTTGCCCCCAGGCCAGCCGCTAGCCCAGGGGCCAAACCTAGCCCGAATGCGAATAGCGTCAATCGCAACCAACCCAATAATCGCAACGCCGCTAACCGTAACCAGCCCAATAGTCGCAATCAATCTGCGGCCGGCAACCGCTCCCAACCCAGTTCCAGCCCGAAGCCCAGTCCCTGAGCCAATCCGTAAACCAGCCAGTCATCGGCCGGTTCAGTCAACAGTCAGCAAGCCAGTCAGCATCAGCCAGCAAATGATTATCAGTTGAGCGGTCATTGATCGGTTGAGTAGTAATTGATCAATTGCTGACCAAAAGAAAGGGTACAAGCCCCGCCCTTCTAGGGCGGCTTTTTCGATCAACCCCGCTTATAATGTTAGTTATGAAAGCACGATTTCGCTACCGAATTTATCCCAATCGCCTGCAAAGATTAATGCTGGCGAAGACGTTCGGTTGCGCTCGTGTGGTCTACAACGATGCAATTCGGTTGCGTCAAGACCTCTATCAGCAAGGGGAGAAAGTTAGCGATACTGAAATTCAGAAACGGGTGATTACCCAAGCCAAGCTAACCGTTGAACGTGAATGGCTATCGGAAGTTGCATCTGTGCCGTTAGTCCAATCCTTGCAAGATGCCCATCTGGCTTTTCGTAATTTCTTCAAAAGCTTGAAGGGTGAGCGCAACGGCCGCAAGATTGGATTTCCGAAGTTCAAAAAGAAACACTCAACTCAATCCATTCGCTTCACAACTAACGGTTTTTCGGTTAAACCCAACTCGGTTTACCTAGCCAAGATCGGTTGTGTACGAGTCAAGTGGTCACGGGAACTGCCATCGGATCCATCATCGGTGACGATCATCAAGGATGCAGCCGATCGCTACTTCGCGTCGTTTGTCTGTGAAGTGGATCTGATCGCCCTGAAGGCTATCAATGATGGAGTGGGGATCGACCTGGGCTTGACCACCTTCGCCACCCTGTCCACAGGTGAAAAGGTGCTGAGTCCCAAGCCGTTGGCTAAATCCCTCAAGCGATTGCGCCGTGCTCAAAAATCCCTCAGCCGCAAGGTTAAGGACAGCAAGCGCCGATATCTAGCCCGCCGCAAGGTGGCTCGGATTCATGCCCGCATCAAGGATCAACGAACCGACTTCCTGCACAAGCTATCGACCCGAATCGTTCGCGAGAACCAAGCGATCATTCTGGAAGATTTGAATGTGTCGGGCATGGTGAAAAATCGCAAGTTGGCGCGGGCAATTTCTGATGCTGGCTGGTACAGCTTCCGACAGATGATCGAGGGCAAGTCGATCCGCTACGGGCGGGATTTCCAGGTGATTAGCCGATGGGAACCGACCAGTCAGCGTTGTTCATCTTGTGGTCAATTGGGCGGCAAGAAACCCCTTGATGTACGCGAGTGGACGTGTATGCACTGCGGGGCAATTCACGATCGCGATGTGAATGCGGCCATCAATATCCAAGTCGCGGGCGGGCAGTCCGAGACTCAAAATGGACGTGGAGGCCAGCGTAAATCCAGTTCGCTGGTAGCAGCCGATGAAGCGTCAACCCGTGGTCTAGTCGAGCAACTTCAGTTGTTTGCCTAGGGCCGGAATCCCCGCTCCTTTAGGACGGGGAGGATGTCAACAACCGCAACGGCATCGCCCCCCAAAGGCCCCACCGAACGATCGAAGCGATAGGATCGGGGCAAGAGCCAGAAGGAGATCGAGCGTGGGACTATTGCAGCGACTTGGGAAACTGGTGCGCGCCAATGTGAACGCGGCGATCGCCCAGGCGGAAGATCCTGAACAGGCCTTGGATCAGGCCCTGATGGACATGCAGGATGATTTGGTGCAGTTGCGCCAAGCGGTGGCCCAGGCGATCGCCACCCAAAAGCGCACGGAGCGCCAACGGGAGGCCGCCGCCCGCGCCGCTGAGGATTGGTATCGACGGGCCCAACAGTTGCTGAATGTTGGTGACGAGCCAGGGGCCCGATCGGCCCTGAGTCAGTGTCACGGTCAGCAAGACGCAGCCGCCCACCTTCAGGAACAGTGGGAAACCCAACGGGACACGATCGCCCAACTGCGCAGCACCCTGCGGGATTTGGAAGCCAAGCTGCTGGAAACTCGCACCAAGCGCGATTTGTACGTGGCCCGCGCCCGATCGGCTATGGCCACCCAACGAATGTACGACACTCTGAATTACCTGAGCCGGCCCAACAATCCGCTGGAGCGTTTGGAGTCTTGGACCATGGAACTCGAAGCTCGTGCCCAGTTGTCCCAGACCGCCGGTCGCGATCCATTGGAACAGGCCTTCCAAACCCTAGAGTCTGACCAGCGCCTAGAGCGGGACTTAGAACAACTGAAAGCCCGTCGCCCCCCGGAGCTTCGATAATTTCGATCATTCAGCAGCATCACAAATCCGTCCTTGGGCAATTCCCGGCAGCGGTTCCCAGCGGCGATTCCCAAACCTCCTAGCCGCCAAAATCCCCGGTTTTGGGCAATTGCACAGGGCCCGGGCCCCTCAGCCCCCCAATAGCCGATCACGGCGGGAGAGCTAACCGAACTTGCCATGGGCTGCTGATTTTCGGTATCTAGGCTAATAGGACGATCGCAACTGCCGGGCTTGATCACGCGGCCGTTGACCGATGGAGTTGGTAGTTTGGATAAAGCAGTTGGCCTTGGGGCCAAGCTTCCCAATCCCGATCGCTTCCCCGATTTAACCAGCAGGAGAGCCACCGTCATGGGCCTTTTCGATCGCGTCAGCCGCCTGATTCGGGCCAATGTCAACGACCTTGTGAACAAAGCCGAGGATCCCGAAAAAATCCTTGAGCAATCGATCATCGACATGCAAGAAGACCTGGTGCAAATGCGCCAGGCCGTTGCCCGGGCGATCTCCGCTCAACAAAAAATTCAGCAGCAATATAACCAGGCCCAAAGTGAGGCCAACCTGTGGCAACAACGCGCCCAACTGGCTCTGCAAAAAGGCGATGAAAGCTTGGCTCGCGAAGCCCTCAACCGCAAAAAGGTGCAGACCGAAGCTGCCACCGCCCTCAAGGGCCAACTGGATCAGCAAGTGGGGATGGTGGATCAGCTCAAGCGCAACCTGATCGCCCTGGAAGGGAAGATTTCGGAAGCCAAAACCAAGAAAGACATGCTCAAGGCCCGGGCCCAAGCCGCCAAGGCCAACGAGCAACTGCAAGGGGCCCTCAGCTCCATGAACACCGGCAGCGCCATGTCCGCCTTTGAGCGGATGGAAGAAAAGGTGCTGGAAATGGAAGCCCGCTCCACGGCAGCGTTGGAACTGAGCGGCGTTTCGTTGGAGCAACAATTTGCATCCCTGGAAGCCGGTAGCGATGTGGATGATGAACTGGCGGCAATGAAGGCGCAAATGTTGGGTGGTTCCTCAACGCCAGCGGGGGCCCTGCCGGCCAGCAATGCCGCACCAGCTACGGAGGCAAAAGACGCGGCGATCGATGCCGAGTTGGAAGCCCTGCGCCGTCAGCTCAACGACACCAAGTAGGCAGGACACCAAAACCGCCAAACCAAAACCGCGATTGAGTCCGGGTGGGGGCGTGCGGCCGTGCGCCCCTATGCGTTGCCCATGCAGTGGTGAATCAACGCATTTTGCGACCTAACCCGCAGGCGGCCGCCCCCTCGAAATATTGCCCTTACCGCCAAGACACCTGTGGATTTAAGATGCAAAAGGCGAATTTTCAGAAGCAAGGACAACGATCGTGAGTCAAGTGCGAGTCATTTCGGATGCCGAATTTGAAAGCGACGTGCTGGGAGCCTCGGGAACGCCCGTTTTAGCGTATTTTTGGGCATCTTGGTGTGGGCCTTGCCGGTTGATGAGTCCGAGTGTGGAATGGGCGGCGACCACCTGGGGCGATCGGCTCCAGATCGTGAAATTGGAAGTGGATCCTAACCCCGTCAGCGTCAAACATTGCCAGGTGGAAGGGGTGCCCGCCCTGCGACTGTTTCAGGATGGCCAATTGCTGGACACCAGCGAAGGGGCCCTGACCAAGGAGAAGTTGGCGGACTTCCTCAAGCCGCATGTGGGCGCAGTGCCCAGCGCGGTTTGAGGATCATCGCAGCAGCATCCTGAGGCTTCAATCCATGCAATTTGCCGATCGACTGAAACCGCTGCAATTTAACGTGTTTGCGGAAATGGATCGGGCGAAGGCTGCGGCGGCTGAAACCCACGAAATTGTGGATTTATCGCTGGGATCGGTGGACTTGCCCACTTCGCCCCACGTGCTGGCGGCGATCGGGGAAGCGCTTCAGGATCCCAGCACCCACGGCTACCAACTCTTTCGCAATACGGCGGCCTTCCGACAGGCAGTGGCCGATCGCTACGAACGGCAATTTGGCCTGGCGATCGACCCGGAAACGGAAGTGCTGGCCTTAATTGGCTCCCAGGAAGGAACCGCTCACTTACCCCTGGCGGTTTTAAACCCGGGGGATGTGGCCCTGTTGGGCGATCCGGGCTATCCCTCCCACTACGGCGGCGTGCATTTGGCGGGCGGTGAGGTTTATCCGATGCCGCTACTGGCAAAACATGGCTATCTGCCCCAGTTTGATCAAATTCCGCCGGCCGTGGTCGATCGGGCACGGCTGATGGTGCTGAACTATCCCCACAACCCAACCACAGCGGTCGCTAACCTGGACTTTTTTCAGCGGGCGGTGGCGTTTTGTCAGCAGCACGGCATTGTGCTGATTCATGACTTTGCTTACGACGGGATGGCCTTTGGCGATCGCCCGCCGTCGGTGCTGCAAGCGGATCCAGAAAAGACGGTTTCGATCGAGTTTTTCACCCTGTCCAAGGCCTTCAACATGGGCGGCTTTCGGGCGGGCTATGCCATCGGGAACCGCGACCTGATTTCGGCCCTGCGCAGTGTCAAGGCCGCCGTGGACTTTAACCAATACCAGGGCATCTTGAGGGGGGCGATCGCAGCGCTTCAGGGGCCCCAAGCCGATGTGCAAGAACGGTTAGCCATTTTTCGCGATCGCCGGGATGCGTTTGTGGCCGCCATGAATCGGATTGGTTGGCCCCTGGAAACGCCCCAAGCAACTATGTTCGCCTGGGCTAAGTTGCCGCCGCCTTGGGAAAACCAGTCGATCGAATTCTGTAAGCAACTGGTGGCTGCCACGGGAATCGCCGTGGCCCCGGGGGTGGGCTTTGGCCCTTCCGGTGAAGGTTATGTGCGTTTTGCGCTGGTGCAAACCCCGGAACAGTTGGCGCTTTCGGTTGATCGCATCGCCGCCTTTCTCAAAACTACTCTCAAAACTGCCGCGTTTGCATAAACCGCTTCGCCAGCCAATTACCAGGTATAACCGCAGAGGTTGACCTGAGTGATCGGCTGCTCGAAAACTGCCCAAAAACTGGTCAAAGGTAGGTCAAGAGTAGATCAACACTCAACACATAGACCAATTTTTCGCCCTCAGTCCCTACCAAGGATTGCTGAAGGTGCGCACCGGTCGCCCACCGATGTTGGATTGGGATGGCTGTGTCACGGGTTCCGGAGCCACGGCCGGCTGGTTGGGCGGCGGGGCGATCGCGGGGCTGTTGGGAACCGTGTTGTAACCGGCGTTTAAGGGCACACCAGAACCCGTGGAACCATAGCCCGGCATCGGAGCTGTTGGGATTTTGGGCAAGGTGCTGCCCGCCGTTGCCGGGCCAGAGCCATAGCTGGGATAACCGGTGGGGCTGCCAAAGCCGCCATAGTTCCCATTGTCGGCCCCAGCATTGGGAACCGCCACATTCGGTAGTGCGGGATTGGTTGTGCCGCTGCCGATGGTGGAAGTTGTGCCGCTGGAACCCGTCACGGGAACCGTCGGAGTGGTGGTGTTAGGGCTGGTGGTGGGGGTTGTGCTGCTGGAATCGCTGCTGCCATCACCGTTGTTGAGGTAGAGGCGATCGAGCGCCGCTTGCAGGGGACTCACGGGCTGGCCGGTGGTTGTCCCATTGCCATTGAGCATGGTCGAGCTTCCCCCCACGCTGTAGGTACTGCCATTGGCACTGGCTGCCCGGGGGTCATTGCTCAAAAATTGATTCACCGCCCTTGGGGCCAAACCGCTGCCCTCGCCACCGCGCGATCGACTGCCCACGGGGCCCGCCGAACCGCCACTGAGCAACTGCAAAATATCCGCCAGCTCAGAGTTGGTATTGTTCGCCGTTTTTTCTTCATTCTGGCGATCGCGGTTATTGCGATTGTTCCGGCGCTGGTTTTGGGGCAGGGTTAGCTCCGTTGCCAACACATTAGACGAGTCAATATCAGCCGCCACCGAATCATCATCGGGTTGGGACTCCAGAATCGAGAGCCAATCCACCTTGTCCGGCTCAGGTTCGGCATTAGTCCAGCGATCGGGATTTTTCCAAAAAACCCAAGCCCCCAAGGTCGCCATCGAAATCGCCATGGCCGGCAACCAGATGAAGGGTTCACCCAACCAGCGCAGATTTCTCAGCACCAGCGTTAGGCTGAAGGTTTCGCGCAGTTGCGACACCCAACCCTCATGGGTTCCTGGCTCATGGGTTCCTGAGTGCGCCTTGTGGCCATGATGACCCGCCGGGTGATGGCTCGATGGGTGATGGCCCGATGAGTGATGGTGATGCTCGGACATAGTTAGGGTCACCGGAGCAGGATCAGAGAGTGGTTGGAGCGTCGATCGGGGTTGGGGAGGCTGAACGAGAGCCGCTGGACAGAGACGGCGGAGAAGTGAGCGAAAACCCTAGACGAGAACGAGCCTTGGAGCGATGGCCCAGTTTTAGGTAACAATTACTGCCTCCATTCTATCGGGTCTGGCAACCCTGCAGCCAGGGCCCAACCCCAAAGCCCCTCTGTCGCTGGGGCCCGCCCCCTCAATTCGCCATTACCCAAACGGAGAACCGACACCAGCGATCGCCCCAAACGGCCCAACCTTGGTTTAGGGTGGCTTCTGGCTGATCAGTTGCCGGGAATCCCGAAAGGTTTGGTTGGATGAAAAACGCATGGGCTTGGATAGGGGCGCGATCGGGCGATCGGCGCTGGAGCATGGTGCTCAGTGGAGCCATGGCGTTGTTTTATGGCTGGCAGTCGGTGCAGTGGGCCACACGCAATCCCTATATCGTGCAAGACGATGTGCGCCAGCATGTGTTTTGGGCCTTTCGTTACCTGGATCCTGGCCTCTTCCCCGGCGACTGGATCGCTGACTATTACCAATCCGTTGCTCCCCTGGGCTATCAGTGGCTCTATCACGGAGCGGCCCTCCTCGGCTGGGATCCCCTAACGGTCAGTAAATATTGGCCGGTGATTTTGGGGCTGGTGACCACGGCGCTGACCTGGCGCGTGATGATTCGGCTGTTGCCCGTGCCGTGGGTGGCCCTGCTGGGTTGCATTTTGGTGAATCAAAGCCTGTGGATGGAGGATGATTTGGCCTCATCCACGCCGCGAGCCTTTGCCACGCCCCTGGTGTTGGCGGTGATGGATGCGCTGCTGAGTCGATCGCTCTGGGGCTGTTTAGGGGCGATCGCCCTCAGCGGTTTGTTTTATCCAATGGTGGCGGTGGTGGCGGCGGCGGCCCTGACTGTGAATTTGGGTCGGCGCTGGTGGGCCACCCGTCGGGGGCGATCGCATCCCGAGACCCTGACTCCCCTGGACTGGCGCTTGGCGATCGGGGGCATTGCCATGGCCATTGCGGTGTTGTTGCCGGAACTGTTCACCAGCAGCGAGTTTGGCCCCGTGATCAGCCGATCCCAAGCCGCCGCCCTGCCGGAATTTAACTTTGTGGGCAATGAATACGGGCGATCGTTCTTCTTTCACCCCAATCCGCTGATTTTTTGGCTGTTTGCCCCCCGTAGCGGTTTCCTGTGGGTGGGATTTGTGCCCCCGATCGCCCTGGCGGCCTTGGCCTTGCCCCGTTGGTTGAGCCGGCCCGCCCGCGCCCGTCAATTTCCCCTAGCCAGTCGCCTTTCGCCTCACTTAGCCATGCTGGGGGATTGGGTTTGGGGTGGGTTGGGTCTGTTTCTCGCAGCCCATGCCCTGCTGTTTCGGTTGTATTTACCCAATCGCTATGGCTATGTGCCCTTGCGGGTGGTGTTGCCAGTGGCGGGGGCGATCGCCCTGGGCCTGTGGCTCGATCGGCAAATGCGAGCCACCCAACCCCAAAAACCGCGCTGGTTCTGGCCCCTGGTGAGCCTTGTTCTCAGCCTGTCGATCGTTGTGCCCATGGTTCCTAACTTGGCCGTGTCCAGCCAATTGCAAATGGAAGGACGCATGGCCGAAGTCTATGAATTTCTGCAAAAACAACCGAAGGATACCCTAGTGGTTTCCTTATCCAAGGAAGCGGATTTCATTCCGATCTTTGCCCGGCGATCGATTCTCGCCAGCCGCGAATTTGCCCTGCCTTACCATTGGGGCTATTACCGAGTTTTGCGCCAACGCATTGAAGACACCATCCGCGCTCAATACACCAGCAACCTATCGGAGGTGCAAGCTTTTTTGCGGAAATATCAAGTGAATTTCTGGTTATTAGAACCCTGGTCACTCTCAAAGCCTGACTTGGCAGATAACACTTGGTTACAGCAATTTCAGCCGCTCATTCAAGACGTGAGCGATCGGCTCGATCGCGGTGAAACTCCAGCTTTGGAACGGGCGATCGCTCCCTGTTCTGTCCTCGAAAACAAGCGCCTCCAACTGCTCGATGCTCGCTGCATTTTGCAACTGCCCTAATGCCATCAAAAATCCAAAAATAACCGGTAACTTGAGAAGCCGAATTAGGTAAAGATCTCAGCTACTTTGAGGGTGAAATTGGCGAATAAGGGTGAAGTTAATTCGTCTTCGGCAAAGAGGGTATAGACCAGCTCTAAACGGGCTTGCGATCGCCGATAAATCTCAACGGTTTGTTGTTGCCAATCCACGATCCAATATTCCCGCACACCAACTCGGGAATAGAGCTTTAATTTCACCTGGCGATCGCGCGCAATATCTTGGGAAGACTGGGAAATTGCTTCAACAACCAGCTCAGGAGCTGCTGTGAAATGACCTGACTCATCGACGCAGGTTGCCAGCTTCTCATTGCTAACCCACACCAGATCGGGAATGACGTTTTCTTCCCCGGTCAAGATGACACCCGGTGATTGCAGAACTTTGCCTTGCTTGTGTTGCCTAGCCCAGAGGGTCAAGAATGTGTGGAGGTTTCCTAGAGCATCCTGGTGTCTCCAATGGGGGGCGCGGGTCACGTATAGGTCTCCGTCGATGATTTCGTAGCGATCGCCGTTATTGGGGAAGAATTCTAAATCGGCGGTTGTCCACCGATTTTTCGGGTCAGCATTGGCAACCATGGGGGTTATCGCTGGGTCGGTGACAGCGAGGCTGGGGCGTTATGTTGATTGTACTGATTTGGGCAGGGCGATCGCCGGTAGCGGTTGGCTAAAATGGTGAGGACTTGGGTTGCCGCTGTCGAGGTTGGTGATACATTCACGATTTGGAGGGTATCGATGCAAATCACGATTACTTTGCCGCCGGATTTGGAGGGGTATTTGCTGCGCCAAGCGGCCCAGGCTAATCTCCCTTTGCCGTTGATTGTGCTACAGATTCTTCGGCAGCTAGTCCAGATGCCACCAGTGATCACGACTCAGTGGCCGGGGGCGGTTTTGAATTATGAACCAAGTCCCGATTTTCCTGAGTTTGAGTCTGATCGCAGCGAGTTAATTGATCCCCAAGAAATAGAGTTATTTTGATGCGTTATCTTTTGGATACTTGCGTCATCAGTGATTTTATTATTGATGCCGAGACATTTGATTTTTGAGAAGATCCTTAGTCTAAATAATCTGATTTTCACTCCAATATTTGTTTGAGTAAATCTGGAGCAATCCGAAAGCCGGCTTGATGAATGAGATTGTTGATTGCTACTGGCAAGGATTCAAGCTGGCCGTCTTGTTCCGCTCGGAGCAAAATTCCCAAAATACCTGTTACTTGCAATCCCAAAGATTTAGCTGTTTTTCGACCTTCTCGCTCGTCCAAGAGTATCCAGTCAGCATTGAGTTCTAGCGCGAGGGAAATTGCTTCGGATTCTCCTTGATCGAGAGTTTGCTTTAGCAGTCGAGTCAAGGACTGATCATGAGCTTCTTGAACTTCAATCCATCCTGAGGTGATCGCGTCTTGAATAATCGCAGATCCAGGACGATTTTCGCTGATTTTTAGTTCTTCTACAACAGCTTTGGGAATGAGGACTTTGCCAAATTGCTGTTGCAAAAGAAAAAGTTGATTAATGATAGCCAAGTTCAAAATTGGCGAGGTGTTGCTAACGACTAGCATAAGCGAGGTCATCGTCTAGTTCTTCATGGCTGTAATGTCGCAGAATTCCGCGTTGGGCAAGTAGTTGGCCGAAGTCGTATTTATCCATTTCAGCAAGTTCGCGGGCTTTGCCGAAGGCCAGCAGGTTTTGGGCATAGAGGGCGATCGCGAGTTCGCGCCGTAGTTCGCGCTCGATGCGGGGTTCTGGTAGGCGAATGGCTTGAACAATTGAATCGGGAATTGAGAGTTGTAGTCCCATGATTTTTGGGCGATCGCCTGCTGCCTGTTGGTCTGTGGTTTGCGGCGATCTTAGCACCGCTGAAAGGAGGGAGGCAGGGCGATCGATTAGCTCTGGGGGGTGATGGTTGGGGGCTTGGCTCACAAAGGCGCTGGGCAGTGAGGGGAATGGGGCGCTAGGGTGGGGGCAGCGTTTTGGTGATGATTCACCGAGGGATTGAGGCGGCCCCATGGACGAGCAACGACTTCAGGCTTATTTGCAATTGATTCAGCAGTTGTTGGCTTGTCCAGAGGGAGAAGAGGCAAGCGTTTTGCAAGCCCAGGCGGAGTTGGTGGATGCGGGTCTAGTAGAAATAATGTATTTCGTTCCTGGCCATATGGCATCTATTGGTCACCGTGATGCTGTCTGGCTAAAGCAGTGGGCGAACCGAATAGCACAGACTTTAGAACTGAGATCTAAGACCGTGTATGCTAATCCAACTACAATGAGTTTTATAGGAGAAGTGATGATAAATATTTATGAAAATCAAGGTAGTGCAAATCGTGTATATGAATTTTGGAAATTAAATTTAAGGAAGCTAAATTGGGACTTTTTGATCGCGCTGCCATTGGCTTTTCAAGTTCTAAAAAAACAAAATTCACCTGAGTTGGTTGCTGCCATGTTTGGTGAATTTGGAAATCTGATTGGACAATTTCATTTAGGCATTCGTTGGTTAAACTTAGAAATGGCAATTGTATCGTGCAATCTGTCCTTGGAAATCTATACTCGTGAATCTTTTCCTGAAGATTGGGCAACAGCACAACATAATCTAGCTAACGCTTATCTAGACCGTATTTGGGGCAGTGAGGTAGAAAATAAAGAAATAGCGATTTCCATTTATAAAAAGTCACTAGAAATCAGAAGTCGTGATTTTTGCCCTCAAGACTGGGCAATGACACAGAATAGTCTTGCTAATGCCTATCGTAATCGTATTCAAGGGAAAATCACTGACAATCTTGAAATGGCAATAGATATTTACAAGAAAGTTCTAGAGGTTTACACTTATGAATCTTTTCCTCAAGATTGGGCAATGACGCAAAACAATCTTGCTATTGCTTACTATGATCGAGTCCAGGGATATAGATCGGACAATCTAGAGATGGCAATAGATATCTACAAGGATATTTTAAAAGTTTATACTCGAGAGTCTTTTCCTCAAAAGTGGGCAATGATCCAAAATAACCTTGGAGCCGCTTATCGTCATCGTATTTTTGGAGAAAGAGCAGATAATTTTGAAATGGCGATTGCTGCGTATCAACTTGCCTTGCAAGTCAGAAAAAAGAAAGAGCTTCCTGAACAGTGGGCAGCAACTCATAGTAATCTTGCAGTGGCTTATAGCAATCGTATTCGAGGTAAAAAAACAGAAAATTTAGAGATGGCAATTAATCACTGCAAACTTGCTCTAGAAGTTTATACTCGTGATACATTTCCAAGACAATGGGCAACGATACAAAACAACCTGGCGACTATGTATGGCAATCGTCTAAAAGGGGAGAAAGCTGACAATTTAGAAAAGGCAATTGCCTTATGTAAGGCTGCTCTAAAGATAAGAAGATTTGACAATTTGCCTGTGCAGTGGGCAGCAACACAGCATAATTTAGCAACAGCTTATAGTCAACGTGTAAAAGGTACTAAAGGAAAAAATCAAGAAGCAGCAATAATTGCTTATAAACTTGCCATAAAAGTCTATAAGTATGATGCTTTCCCATATCAATGGGCAGCTATACAAAACAACCTGGCTCATACTTACCGTGACTATCTTCAAGAAGATGAAGCTGAAAACTTAAAGCAGGCTATTACTGCCTACAACTTAGCGCTCAAAGTCAGAACCCATCAAGCATTTCCTAATGAATGCCGCCAAACTGCTCGATCCCTTGGCAAGCTCCAAAGCGAGTTACAGAATTGGGATGCTGCGACCCAAGCCTATGGGCAAGCCCTCGCCGCTGCGGAAAATTTGTATCAAGCCTGTACTTTGCTCGACAGCCAAGCCGGTGAACTTAAAGAAACAGGTGATCTTCCCCGCCGCGCTGCCTACGCCTACGCCAAAATCGGTCAACTTGATCAAGCGGTTGCCACGATCGAACGGGGCCGCGCCCGGGGTCTCAGCGAACGACTCCAACGCGATCGCGCCGACCTCGTGCAACTCCAACAACAGCGCCCCGACCTGTTCGATCGCTATCGCGACATCACCAACCAACTGCAAAACCTGGAAAGCCTCCAACGCGAACAGCAAGTCCGCGATCGCCAAGCCATCACCCCCGAACAACACCGCAACGAAGCCCAAAGACTCCGCCAGGAATTGACCGAAGCGATCGCCCAAATTCGCCAAGTCCCCGGCTATGAAACCTTCCTGCAAGCACCCAGCCTCGCAGAGATTCAACAAAACCTCAGCACCGAAGCACCCACCGTCTACCTGATTCCCACCCCCAACGGTAGCCTCGCCCTAATCGCCACCCCCCAGGCGATCGACCCCCTGTGGCTCGATGCGTTCCCCGAAGCCACCCTTACCGACTTGGTGCAAACCTGGCTCAACGCCTCCCAAAATCACCGCAACGACTTCCCCGGCTGGCTGGAGGCGATCGACCAGGGAACCCGCCAACTGTGGGACAACCTGATGGCTCCCCTAATCGATCGCCTCAAGCAGCACAATTACACCCAAGCGATCCTGATTCCCACCGGCTTGCTCGGGTTGTTGCCCCTTCATGCCGCCTGGACACCCGACCCCAGCCGCCCCACCGGCCGCCGCTACGCCCTCGATGAGCTGACCTTCACCTACGCCCCCAACGCCCAATCCCTCGTGGCCGCCCGCGCGATCGCCCAGCGATTCCCCGACAGCCACCTCGATTCAATCCTGGCGATCGACAACCCCCGCCAAGACCTCCCCAGCTCCGAACGGGAAGTCATGGCCGCCGTCAAAACCTTTCCCCGCCCCACCGTCCTACGGCACGAAAAAGCCACTACCGCCACCGTTGCTGCAAACCTGGGTCAACAGGCGATCGTCCATTTCTCCTGCCACGGAACCGCCAACTTCAACGAACCCCTCAATAGCGGACTGCTGATGAACGACGACCTGCTGACCCTGCGCGACCTGTTTAACCTCAAGCTCACCGAAGGCGGCAAACACGGCATCCGGCTGGCCGTCCTTTCCGCCTGTGAAACGGGTCTCCCCGGCCTAGACTTAGCCGACGAGGCGATCGGCTTGCCCGTTGGGTTGTTGCAAGCAGGCGTGGCCGGGGCGATCGCCTCCCTCTGGGCTGTGAATGAGCAAAGCACCATGATCCTACTCACCAAGTTCTACGACCTCTGGCGCAACGATCACCTCACCCCACCGATCGCCCTCCGCCAAGCCCAACAGTGGCTCCGCACCGCAACCCCTTCCGAAATTCGCCAGCTCACAGGCATCGGGCTTCGAGGAGCTGAACACCCATTTGCCCACCCCTACTACTGGGCAGGCTTCAGCTACACCGGCATATAATCCAGACATGAATCCCCGAGTCCACAGCGTTATTCCACGCAGCAATTACACACTTGAAATTCAGTTCACCAATCAAGAAGTGCGAGCTTATGATTGCTTATCGCTCTTAGATTTTGGCGTGTTTCAGGAACTCAGGGACGAAGCTTATTTTCGGAAAGCCAAGGCGTTCAATGGCACAGTGACTTGGCCCAATGAGCAAGATATTTGCCCAGACACGCTTTATCTAGACTCTATCCCTGTACCGATCGCCCCCCAAATATTGTCAGCATGAACACCACTTATGACCGCGACTTTTATGCTTGGACACAGGAGCAAATCGCGCTGCTGCAAAATCGTGATTTCGGGGCGATCGACCTCCCAAATTTAATCGAAGAAATCGCCGTCCTGGGTCGCCAAGAACGTGAGCAGTTGATCAATCGCTTAGGTGTTCTGATTGGTCATCTGTTGAAGTGGTGCTATCAGCCTGAGAGGCGAAAAAACTCCTGGATCGGCACGATTCGCGAGCAGCGACGACGCATTCAGCGGCTACTCAAAAATAATCCCAGCTTGCAACCATTTTTAGACGAAGCTTTCCGCGAAGCTTATCTTGATGGGCGAGACCTGGCTATTCAAGAAACTAACCTTGCTGATTCTGTATTTCCCGAAACTGCGCCATTTACGTTGGAATTTATCTTATCAGATGAATTGGAATTCAGCCCATGATTCGACCGATTAAGCTACCGGAAAGCTGTTCATTTTCCGACTACTTTAAGCTCAATGCCTACCCTGAAGAAATTTTGGCAAATTTCGGCTACGGCTTTGAACTAGCTGAGCTGACATTACCCCAGGCGGAATCATTGCCCTTCGCGATCGAGCCGCTGCAATTACGGCTCAAAAAAACTATGCACCTGATTCGAGCAGATAACGAAATGGCTCGGCGGGAGTTTTTGATCGCACCCTTGCTTACGGAGGTAGTGCTGGCCACCAATAGCCAATTGCGGGTTAGCTATCCAGTGGAAGTTAGTAGCCAACTACGAGGCTCGATCGACTATTTCTTGCAGTCACGCGATCGCTTACTCGTGATTGAAGCCAAGGATGAAAACCTAGAGCGCGGATTCAAGCAACTGGCCGTTGAGCTAATTGCGATTGCCCAAGAAAACCAAGAAAGCTTAGTTCTGAAACCCCAACTTTGGGGAGCTGTTTCAATCGGGAAAATTTGGCAATTTTCGTTACTCGATTTTGAGAAAAAAGTGATTTATCAAGATCTAAACCTCTATTCAATTTTCACGGAATTGGAACATCTACTCCGAGTCTTGATTGGCATTCTAATGCATTAGCTCAGAATCACAAATGCCACACGAAAATTCTCAATTTGATTCATCTTCTAACCTGTCTTGATTAAAGCCCTCGAAACCGATGCTCTACACGGACGAAGATTTATTTGAGGCTGCTCGCACGATTCGCAGCGAATTACCGGATTTGTTGGCTCCCGAAACTGCAAAAAGCCTAGACAATCGCCTCGCTGAACTGCTGAATCAAGTACCTTTTGATCTGCGCGATCTACATTACGAAACCATCAGCGCGATCGCCACTCAAGTCGAAGAGTACTTAAACACACATGAATCTACAAAAACTTGGCTGCAATCCTTTCTGATTGACTCATCCAACAACCAACGCAAAAGTTTTGAAGCCCTTCCCGGGAATGCCAGCTACGTTGCGACCGATAAATATATTTGTCCCCACGGCGACTATCGCTGGTCACGGCGCAGCGTTGGCCAACCGATTCCCCGTTGCCCAACCCATAATCTTTCCCTAATCCCGATCGCTGAATTTCAGCAGCTACGGTCTAATCTCTCGCAGGAGAACCCATGACTGCCAAGGTACTCGAAGGCGCAGGCGGCAAGGTTGCAGAACAGTGGATTTCGAGTCTGCTGACTTCTGCCATTGTCTTTTGGGCGGGGGGCTTAGTGGCGGTTATTCAGCGATTTGGCTGGCAACCCTTCACGGATTGGTTCACCAAACAGCCGGAACCATTACAGTTGGCTTTGTTGGTGGCCGTGCTGGGCGGGGCGATCGCCTCAGCAGCCGTAGTGGAACGGTTTCAACTGATGGCACTACGCGGCCTTGAGGGCTATTGGTATCCTATTTTTAATGGATTTAAAGATCACTTCATTCGCCAGCAAATCAAGGCTAAGGAAAAGCTTGAATCACAATTTCAAAAATTAGATAATCTCCCAAGACTCACCAGTCGCGATCGCCAATTACGTGTCAAACTCGATCGCCAACTCAATAATTTTCCCGTCCAAGATATTGATATGATGCCCACGCCGTTGGGGAATATCTTGCGGGCGGCGGAGTTGCGATCGCTCGATAAATATGGGTTGGATGCGGTAATTTGTTGGCCACGATTGTGGCTGTTGCTGCCCGAATCCGCCAAAGCAGATTTACAGGCAGCGCGGGCTGAACTGAATGCCATGGCTCGGCTGTGGATTTGGAGCTGGTTATTTTTCATTTGGGCGTTTTGGGCTTGGTGGGCAGCACTAATCGCCCTGTTCTCAATTTGCTTTGCCTATCACTGGGCGATCGCCGCGGCCAAAACCTATGGCGACTTAATCGAAGCGAGTTTTGATCTCTATCGCGCCTTGCTCTACGAGGCTTTGCGATTACCCTTTCCGAAGCAAGCAGACCAAGAACCGGCCGCCGGACGGATGTTAACTCAATATCTTTGGCGTGGTACTTTGCCAGAGTCCTATCAATTCATTGCAACTTCAGAAATTTCCCCAGTAATTGATCAATAGAAATTCGCACATGAAAACTAATTTCATGGCTTTGCTATCTCAGGCGATCGAGCATAGTTGTCTCCCGGATCCCGACCGCAACAAATGTAGGCGAAAGGCTGGGGCATGATCGCAGACCCGTAATAATTGACGGCGAGGGGGATAATGACCATTCAATCCCCCGATCGCCCCGTGTTGCGGCTGCCAAATCTGTCATCGGGCAAGGCTAGGAAGCCTTGGGAAATTCGTATCGCTTCAGCTCCGTGGTGGTTTGTAGCACATTGCTGGCATCCCAAATTTGCCACTTCACTGGCCCAACACGATCGGCATACCACATCACCTTGCGGAATGCCGTTCCCGCTTTTTCTCCCGTAATTTCCACCCGAATTGTATTAAATTTGCCCGCTGGAACCGTGACCTCTTCCGCCGCCGCTGCCTTGAAGGATTCGGAGGCGTTCGTGGTGGCTGCACCCACCTGCTGACCAGTCCAAGACCATTGATCGCCCACCTTCGGTGGATTTTTTAAAATGGGCTTGATTGGATCATTAACCGTTTCGTTGGTCATGCCATTACGAGCCAACACAAACTTAATTTCCTTGACCCAACCTTCTCCCTTGAGATAGAGCAAATTAGATGGCCCAAATCCCAAATCTTGCTCAGTGGTGTAGCGCATTTGCGAGCCGTCGCGATCGGCCCCAATCACCTTGATTAGCAAGTTGCCCGTTGTGCCCTGTGCTGCATTGGTCGTGGCATATTCCCAACGACCATTCAAGGGAAAGGGGTAATAGTCGGGTGGAGGTGGCGCGGCTTGCAGTCCCGTTGCCGTCAGCAGCGCGATCGCCAGTCCCACCACAAACCCAACAACCCAACGGCGGCCCACGAACTCCCCTAGCCGCTGCCAATTCATGGGGCTAGCTTGGTACTGGGTTTGAGGCGGTCTCTGTTGTGTAATCTTTAGCTGGAAAAATATCATTTCAGATCCAGAACAACTACTCCCATCAAGATAGGCATTACCTGCCCGATTGCACAGGAAATATGTTGATCTGTTAAGCACTAACCCAATCAATAAAAATGAGAAGGCTTTTTGTAATGTCTGATGATTTTGGTTTTGAAATTTTAAGTTTTTGATTTTAAAACTTTAAGTATTAATGAGACTTTGGCTTCTAAAATTTGGGTTGAATTTTATTGACTCTCAAGGGTTTTCAGAATTGAATCAACTGGACTGACTTGGAGGACGTTGGGTAGATCAGCGGCTTCAAGGTTGACGCAATAACCCGCCCAGAAAACCAACAGGAAATGGGTGGGTCGATCGCCCGGATTAACCCACCCGATCGCGCGTTGGGAACCTAGCTCAAGTGCGATCGCACCACGGCGGCCAGGCGATCGGCCCAATGGCGCACCAAATCCGCTTCGGCCGCTTCCACCATCACCCGAATCACCGGCTCCGTGCCCGAAGCCCGCACCAAAATCCGGCCCGCATCGCCCATTTGGGTTTCGGCCTGGGCGATCGCCTCGGCCACGGGGGCGCAATCTTGCCAGCCCAACCGGCGCGCGCGATCCTCAACCCGCACATTTTCCAGCAGTTGCGGATATTTCTGGAAGCTGTCATCCACCCAGGAGGTGAGCGATCGCCCGGACTGCTTCACCAGGGCCGCCAAGTGCAGCGCCACCAACGTGCCATCGCCGCTGACGGCATAGTGACGGCAGAGGATGTGACCCGACTGCTCACCGCCGAGCATGTAGCCGCGATCGAGCATCGCCTTTTGCACATATTGATCGCCCACGGCCGTGCGGATCAGATTGCCGCCTTGTTTTTGCCAAGCCCGCTCAAAGCCCAGGTTGGCCATCACCGTCGAAACGATCGTTGCTTCCGGTAGCTTGTCACTCGATCGCAGGGTTTGGCCCCAGAAATAAAGGATGTAGTCGCCATCAACCACGCGCCCTTGGCCATCCACTGCCAACACGCGATCGGCATCCCCATCAAAGGCGAAACCCAAATCCGCTTGATGCTCAACCACCGCCGCCTTCAGGGACTCTAAGTGAGTTGAGCCGCAATTCACATTAATCCGATCGCCGTCCGGTTCCCCGTGCAGCAGAATCACCGTTGCGCCCAACTCCTCAAACACCGCCGGGGCCACCTTGGCGCTGGCTCCCCAAGCCGTATCCAACACCACCTTCAAACCCGCCAACGGGCGATCGCCCCAGCCCTCTTGCTCTAGGGTTTGTTCCAGGGACACCGCATAGCCGCGCACCAGCTCGGGCCGGAAATAGCCACGCCCGCAACCGGTCACGGGTTCCAGACCAGGCAACACGTGGTGGCGCAGGGCCGATTCAATTTGTTGTTGGGCTTCCTTGGCCAGCTTGTGCCCATCGGGGCCGAAGAACTTCAAGCCGTTGTCGCCGGGCGGGTTGTGGCTGGCGGAAATCATCGCGCCCCCGATCGCCCCAGTCGCTTCCACCAAATAGGCCACGCAAGGAGTTGGGCAGAGTCCCACATTCCACACCTCCAGCCCGGCCGCCGTCAGCCCCGCCGTCAGGGCCGCCGCCAGCATTTCGCTGGAGTTGCGGGAATCTTGGCCCACGACGATCGCCCCTTTGCCCGATCGCGCTGCAAACACACGCCCGGCCCAATAGCCCACATGCAGCGCCAGGCTCGCGGTCAACACCTCGCCCACACGCCCGCGAATCCCGTCGGTTCCAAACAGGGGCACGCTCTCGGGAATTTCCAGGGGCGACAACCCATGCAGATTCAGATTCAAGCTTGGTTGCTCCAAATCCTGGGGTTTTTGGTTCAACCCAAGTTCGCCCGATTCGCGACCCAACCGAACAGGAGACGTAACCATAATTGCGCTCACTCCACACCAAGGGTTTGTGTTGCTTTCCACACCAAATCGATCCCGCGTCCGCACGATCGACATAGTTCGCAACTCGCCTGAAGGATAGCACGGGCCGATCGAGCGGTTGGATCGCCCCCGATACCATGGCGCTGTTTGGGGGAGTGAGTAAACTTAAGGCAGATGTGAGGCGCGATCGCCCCGGTTTGCCCCCAGTCAGGAGGATTCGATCGCATTAAATCAATCAAATCAAAAGAGCATTCGATCGGTAGGACGTATGGAACCCACAACATTGGCATTCGCAGGCATCGCGGTTCCGATGGCCAATCAGCCCCCCGTTTTCAACGCGCCGATCACGCAACATTTCAGTTAAGAGCAACCGACAAACAAAGCCATGATCGACTATCGCCAAATCATTACGATCGAGCCGGATAAACGAGGTGGAAAGCCATGCATTCGGCGTATGCGAATTACGGTCTATGACGTGCTGGGTTGGTTGGCGGCGGAAATGTCCTTTGAGGAAATTTTGGATGATTTCCCAGAGCTGACAATGCAGGATATTTTGGCTTGCTTGGCCTTTGCAGCCGATCGCGATCATCGACTTGTGGCGATCGCGGCATGAGACTGTTATTCGATCAAAATCTGAGCCGAAAACTGTTGGGACGACTGGCGGAGCTGCTGCCGGACGCGAGCCATGTGCAATTGGAAGGGCTGGCGGAAGCCCCTGACAGTGAGATTTGGGAGTTTGCGCGCGATCGCGGATTTTGCATCGTCACCCAGGATGCGGACTTTGCGGAACGCAGTCGGCTCTATGGTTCGCCGCCCAAGGTGCTGTGGTTGCGTTGCGGCAATGCTCCGACGGCTAAGGTGGAATCGATGCTGAGATCGGGGATTGAGGCAATTCGGGAACTGCTCACGAATCCCGAAATTGATTGTTTGGAGTTGCACGAGCCCAGAAGTGTTGAATGACAGATTCAGGTTATAAAAAAGGGGTAAGAAGATGTAATTCTTACCCCAAACAATCAAAAAGTAGTACACCAATGTTACGCTCAT